>JBAXCT010000298.1:0-2833 GCA_037141375.1 Chthoniobacterales bacterium
GAGGAGATCCTTGCGCTCCATGCCCGCCTTGCGCGGCACGCTGCCGATGAGGAGGGCCCAGTTGACCCCGTCAAATCCGCGGTCGAGATCGGCCGTGGTCTCGATGCCCTCGAGGAGGGGGAAGGCCCCGTCCTGCAGTTCCATCGCCACCCCCTGCAGCGCGGGGAGAGCCGGTTCGATTTCGATCATCTGCAGCACAACAGGCTGGTCCTCGCCGAAGACCTGCCCGCTGGCGATGCGGGGGAGTATGGAGTAACCGATTTGACCGGCCGCTCCTGTCACGGCCACGCGGATAGTTTTTTTCATCGTTCGCCCATGATGCGCAACTTGTGCCCCCCGCTCGACCAAAAAAATAAGGAAACCCGTTTCGCGCCACGGCGAAACGGGTTTCCTCGGTGTGGGGGGAAATTGGTTAGAGGCGACTCTTGAGGTCTTTGCCTGTGCTGAACTTCACGGCTTTTGACGCCTTGATCTGGATGCGTTCCTTCGTCTTGGGATTCACGCCCAAGCGCGCTTTGCGGTGCACGACTTTGAAAGTGCCGAAGCCCACGAGTTGCATGCAACGGTTTTTCTTGAGATGCGTCTTAATTCCGTTGATCACCGCGTTGACCGCGCGTTCGGCCTCAGCCTTGGTTCCTTTGAGATCTTTTTGGACCGTCTCGATGAGTTGGATCTTGTTCATTTGGTGTCGGGGGTTCGATCGGTTGGTTGTCGAATCTGAATGGCGAGATTTTCCCCGATGGTGCGATCCTGTCAACGGCGATTGCCCGTCCGACCCGCAAAAAAATCATACGTTTTCGTTTGACGCGGGCTCTGACTGCGTCCCGAGTGAAGGGGTGAGCAAGCCAACTTTCCTGCCCATGGACGATTTCGCCCGAGCCATCGCAAAAAATATCAGAACAGCTCCTCGTATCGCGCCCGACGCGTACGTCGCGGCGGACGCGACCATCGTGGCTAATGTCGAGGTCGGTTCGGAGGCCAGTGTTTGGCATCAGGCCGTCCTGCGCGGTGACGTTGCTCCCATCGTGGTCGGCGCGCAGTCGAATGTGCAGGACGGGGCGGTTATCCACGTGGCCGACAATTTGCCAGCGCTCATCGGCAAGCTGGTCACGGTTGGTCACAAGGCAATCGTCCACGCCTGCACGATCGAGGACGAGGTTCTCGTCGGCATGGGCTCCATCATTCTGGATGGTGCCCGCGTTGGCTCCCGGTCGATCGTCGGCGCGAACGCCACGGTCAAACAGGGCATGGAGATTCCTCCCGGCTCGCTCGTGCTCGGAACCCCGGCCAAGATCGTCCGCCCGCTCTCGCCGGAGGAGCAGGATGAAATCAAAGTCTGGGCGTTGCGCTACGTCCGCCTGTCCCGCGAATATCTCTCCCTGCGCAGCGCACCCGCCAGCAGCGGTTAGCCCCGGCGTCCGCCTGCATGGTCGCCCTCGCACTCGAGGTGCGTGATGACATGCCCGGCGGGCTGGATTTTTGCCTCCACCGCTTCCTCGATCTCGGTGGCGATGCGGTGGGCATCGCGCAGGAGCTCATTGGCGGGAAAAACCAGATGCAGTTCGACGAGATGAGCGTCACCGACATTGCGGTGGCGGAGGTTGTGGTGCGAGATGCCACGGCGGCTGGTCTCGTCGGAAACAACCCGTTCGATCAGTTCGTGCATTTCCGGGTCGGCCGCATCCATCAGTCCGCTCACGCTGCGCCGGATCAAACGGAACCCTGCGACGAGAATGTTGATCGCGGCCGCCGCAGCGAATAGCGGATCCCAATAAAGCCATCCGGTGAGCAGGACCAAACCCAGCGCGATCAACACGCCGAGGCTGGTCCAACAGTCGGTCAGAACGTGGTGGCCGTTCGCTTCAAGAATGATCGAGCCGCGGAGCCGGCCGGTGCGTACCAGATGCCAGCCGAGTGCGCCGTTGAGCACGGCAGCGCCCGCGGTCAGGGCCAAGCCGATCGGGATGTGATCCAATCGCGGTCCCTGCCATGCAGCCGCCCATGCTTCGTAAAGAATGTAGATGGCCGCAGCCATGATCATCGCTCCCTCGAAGCCGGCCGAAAAGAATCCGATCTTGGCATGGCCGTAGAGGTGATTCGTATCGGCGGGCTGCAGGCTCAGCCAGAGGCTGTAGGCGGCAAATCCCACGGCGGCCATATGGGCCAGACTTTCCCCAAGGTCGCTGAGGATCGCGGTGGAACCGGTCCACCAGTAGGCCCCGGCTTTTAACCCAAGCAGGAAGAGGCCAGCCACGACTGACATGCTCATGGCCCGCAGTTTCTCCGTGGCCCCGGTCGGCGCAGGCAGATGCTCTCCCATGCGCGATGACAAGGCGTCCGGTGGACCAAAGTCAACCGCGTTGTCCCTCCTCGCGACTTTATCCTCCGGCGCGGCTTGCGCGCAGGCTGGCATGGCACTAAACCTGCTTCGCTTTTTGCGTATACCATGACCAATCTCGAGCAGATTAAAAAAATCGGAGTCCTCCGCGGTACGCCGGGCGGCGGGGATGACCCGGAGACATTGCGCCGGCGCATTTATTACGCGAACCTCAAACTGCGCGACCTCGGCTGCCCGACTTTTCCGATCCAGCTCGACCCGGAGTTTGCCGACCTCGTCGGGGGGCTCATGGCTCTCAACCGCGAGAAGGACCGCCTGCTGGCCAAGCACCTGTGCCCGGTCGATCACCGCATCCAGAACTTTCTTTACGATTATCTGCAGGATGCCGTGGAAGTGCCGCGCCTGCCGACCCAGACCTTCGTCCTCGATCGGCACGGACTCGCCCGTCTGCTTTCGCTGCCGCCCGACCGCGATGAATTTTCCTCGGACATCATC
>JBAXCT010000299.1:0-2826 GCA_037141375.1 Chthoniobacterales bacterium
GAAATCCTCCGAGCCCAGTGCGCCTCCAAAGCCCGGGAAGAAAGCGGCGGCCACCGAACCGGCGGCCTCGAGGAAAACCATCCGGCGGGCAGCCTTATCGACCAAAAGACTCAGCCGAAAGACAACGACGAGGTCCCCGTCACCCAAATGAAATAACCCTAGGACAGATCTGCGAACCTACGAACCAGAGCCCGGACGGACGCGACTGTTCAAACAAACCGAACCACCTCTCTCCACGGCAGTCACAGCGGAAGCAGGATATCCCATGGGGCGTAGACGGCGCTTACACAGATGATAGTCAGATCAGTCGTCCGGGTGGCTACTGTTGCGCTTGCGTGGCGATCGTATCAGCAAGCCGAAGCGCCAGCGCTGCTATCGTCAGCGTTGGATTGGCCGTCGCTGAGGTTGGGAATACTGCGGAACCCGAGACAAAGAGGTTGGGGTGATCGTGGCTGCGTAAGTCACCATCGACCACGGAGTTTCCTGCGTCGGAGCCCATGCGGAGCGTTCCGATGATGTGACCCGCACCCTGCGCGTCCGGGCTGTGGTGCATCTCGCTGACACCCAGCCGGTCGAAAATCTCCTGATGCGCGGTCCGCGCGGCCGTAAGCCCGGCCTGAACGTAGCTGTCTATCCGGTAGGAGAGGCGAGGCAGCGGAACGCCGTAGACATCCCGCTTGTCGGAATCGAGTGTCACCCGGTTATTGGCATCAGGCAACTGTTCGACCAGTGAGGCAAGACGGACATGCCGTGAGGTCTGCTGCCTCAGTGCCTGGTCGAGCTCATTGCCCCGGAGACCCTGGTTGGCGAGTTCAGCCGCCGTCGAAATCGGCGCCCCTGTTGGCCAGGACCATCCGTCATTGCCGATCTCGATCCGGAAGGCACCACGCGCGCGCCGGAAATCGCCATCTCGCAGGTTCTCAATGCCGGAAGTGGAGAGTGGGCCGCGATAGGGATACACCGGGTTCTTGGCAAGCGCCCAGGAGAGCTGCGTCGGGTGGTCCATCAGATTTCGGCCGACCTGATCCGAGCTGTTTGCCACCCCCTTTGGAAAACGCTCGTTTGCCGAGTTCAGCAGGAGTCTCGGGCTTTCGATTGCGTGCGCCGCCAGCACGAACTGGCGGGCCTGTAGCGACCCTGTGCTGCCATCCCAGCGGACGAATTTGGCAGCCTTGATCCTGTTGTCGACGCCCGTTTCGAGCGCCACCACGGTAGTCTTGCTGAGCAGCACGGCACCAGCCTTCGTCGCACGAGCGACATGAACTGTGGCGTCGTACTTTGCCTGAACCGGACACACCGGAATGCAACTCGCATTGCCGCAGCAGGCGGGACGGTCAGGCTGATCCGTCGAGTTACGGGCCTGCGGTGTGGATCGTACGTCGTAGGCAGAGCCCTGAAGTGCCGATGCAAAGGCTTTGTCAAGGTAGGTCTGAGGAATGGCAGGCATCGGGTAGTCAGTCGATCGAGGCGAACCCAGATCGTCCTTTGCGCTCCCAGACACACCTAGTTCCGTTTCCGCCTTGTCATAATAGGTCGAAAGCGTTGCGTAGCTGATTGGCCAGTCCTCACCTTGGCCAAAGCGCTTGCGCAACTCGAAATCGGCCGGCACCAGCCGAAGTGCTGTTCCCAGCCAATGCCAGGTTGTCCCTCCGACTGTCTTGATATAGGTGCTCGCAAACTTGTCGGGACCCGCTTGCTGGTACCAGAAATTGAGATCATCCGAGACTGGATGCATCGCCTGTGGAACCGGGGGATAGGGGCATTCCGGTACCTTGATTGCGGACGCCCAATAGCGGTCGACTGCTGCAGATCGATCCACTTCCTCTCCGGCCTCCAGGATGGTCACCTTGAAACCCCGTTCGGCGAGGTGCGCCGCGATCAATGCGCCGGCAACACCTGAGCCAATGATGGCGATGTCAGTCATCAAAGCATCGCTCATGATACTCAAGGCTCCTGCTTGGAGGGCGGTTCGCCCCAGTATCCGGTCTCTCCACCGCAGGATCCCCACGGCTTGGTGTAGGTCAGTGAATCCCAGACCAGAGCCTCGTTGAACCCGGTGACCTGACTGGCGCCGGGTCGTGGAGATATGCCGCTGTACAAGGCGGCGACGATGGCGCTCGCAATCTTCAATTGGCTTTGCTCGGGAGCCGGGTCTCTTACCAGCGTGACAATGTCTCCGACCTGTCCAGCTGCCACAAACGCATCCAGAATGTTCTTGCCCATGTCGCTATCAAGCGACTGATGGCCGGTTAACTTTCTCGATACTGCAATAAATTGCTCAAGTGATGGTGGTGCTGCTGCTGCAAATACGGGTGTGATAGACCGCGCACCGAGGATCAGTATTGAAGCTGCAGATGTGCCGCTTCTCAGCAAATCGCGACGGGAAAAGTTTCTGATCATGACGGTCCTGCAATCTGATCCCAGAGATGAGAGTATCACGGTGAGCCGTTGAAGCGAATAACGTCCGGCTGTGCCGGCGCACTTTCCAGACCCCATAGCTATCCCCCGTGATGCTAACAATCACACAATCGATCCACAATAAAGAAAGCTACCGAATCCATCGATGCCCTTGCCGGCGTTTCCAGCATCTCCGAGATGAAGGAAGGGGCTTGGGATGAAGTGAAGAAGAACTTCGAGAGCTTCTGCCTGATGGCGGGCGTCGACAGCTTGATGAAGATGTTCGAGCAAGACGCCGAGGAATCTGTGGGCCCCGTTACGGGCGTGGGGCCGGAAAGCGCGGCCATCGCTGGGGAACTACCCAGGGAAAGGTAGGCTTTCACGGTGGCACGATCGATGTCGACCGCCCCCGGGTCCGGGACCGCAAGG
>JBAXCT010000300.1:0-2810 GCA_037141375.1 Chthoniobacterales bacterium
ACGAGGGCGGCGCCGATCAGCCCGGCCTGATTTTGCAATTGGGCAGGAACCACCGGCACCTTGACCATGGCCTGCACGGTGGGAAGAAATTTATCCGCCTTGCGGCTCACCCCGCCGCCGATGATGAAGAGGTCGGGATTGATGAGCTTGGCCAGATGGGCGACGACTTCGCCGACTTTTTCGCCCCATTCGGGCCAGCCGAGATCTTTCTCCTCGCGGATGCGGGCCGAGGCGCGCGACTCGGCATCTTTTCCGCGGATCTCGATGTGGCCAAATTCGGTGTTGGGCAGCAATTTTCCGTCGAGAAAAAGCGCGCTACCGATGCCGGTGCCGAGGGTGAGAAGCACGACGACGCCCTGAATGCCGCGCCCGGCACCGAACCGCATTTCTGCCAGGCCGGCAGCGTCGGCGTCGTTGACCACCACGGCAGGACGACCCAGTTTCGCCGAGAAGAACGTCGCGGCCTCGAATTCGCTCCATAGCGGGTCCATGTTCACCGCAGTCAGCACACGACCGTTTTTCACGACTCCGGGGAAGGTGATGCCGAGGGTTCCGCTGGTAGCGGGAAATTTTCCGATCGTTTCGCGGATCACCTCCGTCACCGCATCCGGGGTGGAGGGCGATGGCGTGGTGATGCGCGATCGCTCGGCCAGCAGCTCGCCAGTGGAGACGTTCACCGGCGCACCCTTGATGCCCGAACCGCCAATATCGATGCCCAGCAAGACCATGAGCAGGCATTGCACAACAGGCGCCGTCGGCGGGCAAGGGGGAAAGCGCGAGAGGCACGGGAATCCTCTTGGCAAAGCGCGGTCGGCGGTCGGAGACTCCACCTATGCCGTTGCGCATCGATTTCCACGTGCATTCGTTTTTTTCGATGGACGGCGTGAGCAGCCCGGAGGACCTGATCGCCGCGGCGCGCGCGGCCGGCCTCAACGGCTTCGCGGTGACCGATCACAACACATGCGATGCGGTCGACTACATGATCGAGCACGGACTGATGCGGGCCGATGGAAAGCCGGTGAAGGATTTTCTGGTCATTCCGGGCATCGAGGTGACCACGGCCGACGGTCACCTACTGTGTCTCGGGTGCCGCCTTCCCTCATCGCTTAAAGGAAAGCCCGCGCTCGAAGTTTGCCGGATGGCCCACGATGCAGGCGGCATCTGCGTGGCTCCTCACCCCTACGATCTTTTCCGCGCGGGCATCCGCGAAAGCGTGCTCGATACCCTGCCGCTCGACGGACTCGAGGTATTCAATGCCGCCACGACGATGAAGCGGCACAACCGCAAGGCCTACCATTACGCGGAGCGGCGTGGTTTGCCCATGACAGCCGGCAGCGATGCGCACCATGCCGCCGCCGTCGGTGTGGCCTGCACGATTGTAGAGACGGACAATTTTTCCGTTCGAGGTGTCTTGCAGGCACTGCGTGAAGGCAGCGAGCTCGAGCAGCAGTATCTCAGTACGCGCCAGACGATCCGCAAGACTTGGAACAACTGGTTTCGTCTGCGCAGCAAGCCGCGCGGCGCGCGCGTGGTTGAGCGTCCCCTGACGTCGCGCGTCAGGCCATGATCTCTTCGTGGAAGAGACGGCCTTCGGTCGTGGCTTTGATGATGCCCGCGCGGATGGTGAAATCGCCGAAGCGTTCGCCCTCCTCGCGCTCGGTGGCGTAGCGACGGATGATCGGGGCGAGTTCGTTGACGATCTCCTCGGACTTGACCGAAGGCTTGTAGAGCTTGTTGAGCCGCGAGCCGTCGAAGGCCGCGCCGAGGTAGATATTGTATTTGCCTGGCGCGCGGCCGACAAAGCCGATCTCGCCGAGATAGGGGCGGGCGCAGCCGTTGGGGCAACCGGTCATGCGGATGACGATGGCATCCTCGCGCAAGCCGCACTCTTCGATCACCTGATCGAGTTCGGTGATCAACTTGGGCAGATAGCGTTCGCTTTCCGCGAGGGCGAGGCCGCAGGTCGGCAGGGCCACGCAGGCCATCGAGTTGCGGCGCAGTCCGCTGACGCGTTCGGCGAGGTCGAGTTTGTATTGCGCGAGCAGCGCTTCGATGCGCGGCTTCTGCTCGTCGGTCACGCCGCCGATGACGAGGTTCTGGTTGGCGGTGAGGCGGAAGTCTCCGGTGTGGATCTTGGCGATCTCGCGCAAGCCGGTTTTGGCCGGGGAGTCGTCCGTGTCGAGCAGGCGGCCGTTTTGGATGAAGAGCGTGTAGTGCCAGCGCTGGTCGGTGCCGAGCGTCCAGCCGTAGCGGTCGCCGGAATTGTCGAACTGGTAAGGGCGCGGCTCGCCGAGCTTGTAGCCGAGGCGCTTTTCCACTTGATCGCGGAACCAGTCGATGCCGCGGTCCTCGATCGTGTATTTGAGGCGCGCGTGCTTGCGGTTCGTGCGGTCGCCGAAGTCGCGTTGGACCATAAGCACCTTTTCCGCGACGTCCACGACCTGCGCGCGTGGGCAGTAGCCGAGCATGTTGGCCAAGCGCGGGTAGGTCTTCGTATCGCCGTGGGACATGCCGAGTCCTCCGCCGACGGTGATGTTGTAGCCGACGAGCGTATCGCCCTCGCCGATGGCGATGAATCCGAGGTCCTGCGACCACACATCGACGTCGTTGCTCGGTGGCACGGCGAAGCCGGTCTTGAATTTGCGCGGCAGGTAGGTCTTGCCGTAGATCGGTTCCTCCTCGGTATCGGCCGAGACTTTTTCGCCATCGAGCCAGATCTCGTGGTAGGCCTTGGTGCTCGGTGTGAGATGCGTGCTCACCGCGCGGGCATCCTCCAGCGTGGGTTCGTGCAGCGCCGACTGCCACGGGTT
>JBAXCT010000301.1:0-2808 GCA_037141375.1 Chthoniobacterales bacterium
AGCTTGGTGCGCATGCTCTCGATGGCGGCATTGAAGTCCGCACCGGTGCGGTCCATCTTGTTGACGAAGGCGATGCGCGGGACGTTGTATTTGCTGGCCTGACGCCAGACAGTCTCGGACTGCGGTTGCACGCCGGCCACGCCGCAGAACACGGCGATCGCTCCGTCGAGAACGCGCAGGGAACGCTCGACCTCGGCGGTGAAGTCTACGTGGCCAGGGGTATCGATGATGTTGACGCGCTGCTTGATGTTGTCGAACAGCTTGTAGATGTCTTGCTCCGGCTTCTGCAGCCACGAGCAGGTCGTGGCGGCCGAGGTGATGGTGATGCCGCGCTCGCGCTCCTGCTCCATCCAGTCGGTCACCGTCGTGCCCTCGTGCACCTCGCCGATCTTGTGGATCATGCCGGTGTAAAAAAGGATGCGCTCAGTCAGCGTCGTCTTGCCTGCGTCAATGTGTGCACAAATGCCAATATTGCGCGTGCGCTCCAGCGGGAATGCGCGGTCTGGCGAGTTGGGATTCGCGGCTTTGGCTGGTGCGGTGGCAGTGGCGGACATGAGAAAGAGCAGGTGGTTCGGTTTACCAGCGGAAGTGGGCGAAGGCGCGGTTGGCTTGGGCCATCTTGTGCATTTCGTCGCGCTTCTTGATCGCATTGCCCTGACCGGCGGCAGCGTCCTTGAGTTCGATGGCCAGCGCCTCCTTCATGGGAACAGCTTTGCGCTTGGCGGCGAACGTGACGAGCCAGCGCATGGCCAGCGCGTATTGCCGATCGGAGGGAACTTCCATCGGCACCTGGTAGGTGGCTCCACCGACGCGGCGGGATTTCACCTCGAGGCGAGGGCGCACGTTGTCGAGAGCCTTGGTCAGCACATCGAGCGGATCGACCGCATCGCTGCCCTCGCGGCATTTCTCGATCGCGGTGTAGACAATACCCTCGGCCGTGGACTTCTTGCCGTCGCGCATCACGGTATTGATGAGGCGGGTGACCATGGGACTGCCATAGCGGCTGTCCCCGAGGATGGTGCGTCGTGTTGCTCTGCGTCTGCGTGCCATGTTGAAAAAAGGTGGTGGATTTACTTTTTGGCGTCACCGCCGGCTTTCGGGCGCTTCGCCCCGTATTTGGAGCGACTGCGGCGGCGTCCATCGACCCCGAGGGTGTCCAGTGAGCCGCGGACAATGTGGTAACGCACTCCGGGCAGATCCTTCACGCGGCCACCGCGCACGAGCACGATCGAGTGCTCTTGGAGGTTGTGGCCTTCGCCCGGAATGTAGGCGATGATCTCCTGACCGTTGGTCAGGCGGACCTTGGCGACTTTGCGCAAGGCGGAATTCGGCTTCTTGGGGGTGCGGGTCATGACCTGCACGCAGACGCCCCGGCGCTGCGGGCAATTCACGAGCGCGGGCGACTTTGATTTCAAAGTCACTTTGCGGCGTCCTTTGCGGACAAGTTGGTTAATAGTTGGCATTGCTTGGTAAAATTTGCGCGCCTTTTTCAGGCGACAAAAAAACCACGCGAACGTGGTTTCTTCGCGAATCCCCGACAGTGTGCGGGACAGGACAGACTAGCGGAACTCATACCTACCGCAAGATAATTTCTGAAAAAAATATCGAGCGGCTTCTGAGGCCTTTTTCGAGGAGCGAGCCGAAGGGTGCAACACGAAGGAGAAGCGGCCCCCTTGCCTTGCAGATCTGGCTGTCAATCTGCTGCGGGGCACGCGTCGGGACGGGCACTAGAGCACCCGGCTCAAGGCCTCCACCACTTCGCGGACCTGCTCCGGAGTCAGTTCGGGATAAATGGGCAGAGCGAGCGATTCGCGGGCCGCTTTTTCCGACACGGGAAAATCTCCCTCGGAGTGCCCGAGCGAAGCAAAGCATTCCTGCAGGTGCAGGGGCACGGGATAATAGACCGCACAGCCGATGCCGGCGGCGGCGAGTTTTTCTCGCACCTTATCGCGATCGGGTACACGGATGACGTATTGATGGTAGATGTGATGGTTCTTGATGCCCGACGCGGCGTACGGCTCGACGGGTAGCGTGATGCGATCGAGCAGGCCGCGCTTGCTGCACTCCTCACGGTAGAGCTCCGCGTTACGCCGGCGCGCGGCGTGCCACGCGTCGAGATGCGGCAACTTGGCGGAAAGGATCACGGCCTGCAGCGCGTCGAGGCGGAAGTTGCCCCCCACCTTCTCGTGGTGGTATTGCGCGCCCATCCCATGGTTGCGCATGAGGCGGATCTCCGCCGCGAGCCCCTCGTCGCGGCATGTCGCCATGCCCGCATCGCCGAAGGCACCAAGATTTTTCGAGGGGAAAAAGCTGAAGTAGCTCGCCTCGCCGATCGCGCCGGCTCGCAGCATCTTGCCGTCCTTTGATGGATAATCAGCACCGATCGCCTGGGCCGCATCCTCGATCACCGGCAGGTCGAATTCCGCCGCGAGGGCGTTGAGGCGATCCATGTCGCAGACGCATCCGAAAAGATGCACCGGCATGATGGCGCGCAAGCGGTTGCCTGCGGCGGTGACAAGTCTGCCGTCCGGGCCGCTGCGGCACTTTTTGCGCAGGCATTCCTCGAGCTTGGAGGGGTCCATGTTGTACGTCGCCGCGTCGATGTCGACGAAGACGGGTTCCGCCCCGGCACGATGGATGCAGCCCGCTGTGGCAAAGAAAGTGTAGGGAGTGGTGATGACTGCGTCGCCCCTCCCGATGCCCATGGCCATGAGGATGGCGAGGAGCGCATCCGTGCCCGACGACATACCGACCGCGTGACCACAGCCCGTATAATCACGCAGCGCCTCCTCAAGCTCCAGGACCGGC
>JBAXCT010000302.1:0-2790 GCA_037141375.1 Chthoniobacterales bacterium
TCATAACCCGCATGGTCGCTGAGCGGAAAAGCGGCGTCGACCCGGTAGCGATGGATCGCGCCAGGATTCAATGCCCATCCGGTAAGCATAGCCACGCGACGGCGGGTGATGTTTCTGACCATGGCGGAACCGCGGACGCTCGGCGGGCAGATCAGGACATGGCCCGCAACCTCCGAAGCTTTGTAGTGGGCGAAGTCCGGAATGCCGGGAACGAGTTGGCCGTAGATGCGGGTTATTTTCGCGACCGCACCATGCAGCATCGGTCGCAGTCCCGCGGCGGCCACCGCGCAAAGTATTTCCTGTGCTTTGCCCAGCGAGTATCCGAGCAAGACCGGCACCGCGTCATTATCGAGGGCATCACGGCAGAATGCGATCACGTCGGATAGAACTTGCTCGGTGGGAGGAAAAATATACTGCGGCTTTCCGAAGGTTGTTTCCATGATGAGTGTCTCGGCGCCGCGCCATTCGATGCGCTCGCTGGACAAACCGGGACGCAGCTTGAAGTCACCCGTGTAAAGAAGGCTGCCGTCCTCGGTCTCCAGATGCAGTTGGGCCGATCCGCGAACGTGGCCCGCCGGAAGCAGCGTGAAGCGCGCACCGCGCAACTCAAGGGTATCGCCGAATTCCAGCACATGTTCACACACCGATGGCCCGATGCGCACGCGCATGAGGTGCGATGTGCCCACAGAAAGCACCGTTTCGCCGTGCTTGCCCGTATGATCGCTGTGCGCGTGGGAGACAAAGGCAAAAGTGCGCGGCGACGAGGGGTCGAGCCACAGATTCAGGGCGGGCAGATGGACACCCCCGCGATAGGACGCCTCGATCACTGTGGGCAACCCCGGCTAGAAAGCTTCTGGAAGTCCGTCTGCACGGGCTTATTATGCACCATCCACCCAGCACGAGGTCAAAACATGTCCGTCCAACAAAACACCATCGCGATCATCTACGATTACGACCAGACGCTGAGTCCGAACTACATGCAGGAAGAAGTAATATTCCCGCATTTCGGCATCGACGGAAAACAGTTTTGGCAGCGCTGCGCGGAACTCGTGCAAAAACATGGCTACGAGAATGAGTTGGCCTACATGAAAGCCTTGCTCGATTACCTTGAGATGGACCGGCCGACCAACGCCAAGCTGCGCGAACTCGGGTCCAAACTCAGTTTTTTCCCGGGCATCCCCGAAATGTTCACTGAGTTCGAGGCCAAGCTATACGACGTCGAGGATGCCATGGGGTGGAATGTGGCCCACGGGATCAAACTCGAGCACTACATCGTCAGTTCCGGCCTTAAGGAATTGATCAGCGGCAGCCGCATCGAACCGCATGTGCGGAAAATTTTCGGCTGCGAATATGCCGAGGATGTCGAGGGCCGGATCACCTTTCCCAAACGCGTTATCAGCCACACGCAGAAGACGCAGTTCCTCTTCCGCATCAACAAAGGGATGCTCGACCATTCGCAGGATGTGAACGACCACGTGCCACCCGAAATGCGTCCGATCCCATTCCAGAACATGATCTACGTGGGAGACGGGCCGACTGATGTCCCGTGTTTCACCGTGATGAAGCAATCCGGAGGCCGGGCTATCGCGGTCTATAATCCGGAGGACCAATCGCGCGTCAGTTTCCAGAAGTGCTACCAACTGACGGCGCACGCCGACCGCGTACGCCACATCGCACCGGCCGATTACCGTCCCGGGAGCCATCTGCGCCTGCTGCTCGAGGAGATGGTGACCGAGATCGCGGATAACATCATCGAGCGCCGGCGCAATGATCTCGAATCCGCCACCGTCCGCGCGCCGAAACATTGAACCACGCAGGCCGGGAAGGCCACGCCGCAATCAAAGAACCGATGGGTTCCCTCCAACGCAACCTGCCGCTCTTCGTGGCGTTCCGCGTGCTGTTCAATGCACGGTTTTACTATCCGGTCATCGGCGTTCTCTTTCTGGATCTGGGACTGACCCTCGAGCAATACGCTCTGCTTAATGTCGTGTGGGCGGTGGTCATCCTCGCCCTGGAAATCCCGTCGGGCGCGCTCGCCGATGTCATCGGTCGCAAGCGCGTCGTCGTCGTGGCGTCGGCCCTGATGGTCGCCGAGATGATCATCTTCGCCTTCGCCCCATGCGGCCCATGGTTGTTCTCGTTGCTTTTGCTTAACCGCGTCCTCAGCGGCGCGGCCGAGGCCTTCGCCAGCGGGGCCGACGAGGCGCTGGCCTACGATTCGTTACCGGAAGGGGGTCGCAACCTGACTTGGCCGAGGCTGCTCGAATCGCTCATGCGTTGGAAATCGGGTGGATTTTTCCTCGCCATGATCACGGGCGCTGCGCTCTTCGACCATAGCCTCATGGTCTGGCTCTTCGCTTGGACCGGTTGGAGTCCCGCACCTCATGCCACTGTGCGCTGGCCGGTTTATGCCACGCTCGTTACCTCGGTGCTGTGTTTGCTGGTGGCCCTGAATTTCCGGGAACCTCCCGCGGTTGAACATGCGGAGCATCATGCCGCGCGCCGCGCGTGGCGGAACATCGTCGAGGGAGCAAAGCATGTCTTCACTTCACGGCGCATACTTTTTCTCATGCTGGCTGCGTTGCTCATCGACAGCTTTGTCCGTATTTTTTTGACCTTCGGGAGCAATTACTACCGATTGATCGAGTTACCCGAATACGTGAACGGCCTGCTTGGCTCGGTGCTGGCCTTGCTTGGTTTTGCGGCTGCGCCGGCGGCCAAGCGCATGAGCGTGCGCTTGTCAGCAGCCACGAATTTCACGGTGATCGCGGCCCTCGTTCTGTGCGGACT
>JBAXCT010000303.1:0-2760 GCA_037141375.1 Chthoniobacterales bacterium
ACCACGCACCGGTCACAAAAGGTGTGGCAGGCAACTGTCCCGCAATCCCGGCACGGAGGACACCAAGTCCGAGGGCAGCCCCTGACGGCACGAGTGAGACTTGGCGGCGCAGTTCAGCAAATCCCTCCTGCTCACTGCTGCCGGGCGATTGCAGCGCGTAGATTTCCGGACGGCATCCGTGGCGGGCCATTCCCTCCACCTCGCGGGCGATGAATGTCTGCGCGAAGACGGGGAACCTTTTGAAAAGGTAAGCGAATCCGAGGAGAGGCGGCATTCGGCGAGTGTTTCGGACAATAGGGCGGCTCTTCAATGCCAAACGCGAGCCTCCTTGCCGGTTGGAATCCTAAGCGGTTAGTCTTGCCGCGATGCCAGATCTGGAAAACCACGGCACGCGCCCATGCGATATGGTGGTTCGCGTGGAAAAGTTTCTTCTAGGCTGGGCGCCGCTTTTGCTCGTTCTGACTGCGGTGGTCTACTACGGGATGTATTACCGCTCCGGGCTGAATCTCGGCGGCGAAGGAGGCACCAATGCGGTGCTGGCGCTGCGACTGATGGAGGGCCAAAGGCCCATCGCCGACACGTTCCTAGGCTACAATCTCCTCTGGTTTTATCCACTCATCGCGATCTTCAAAGTGACGGGACCCGATTATGTGGCCATGCGCGTTTTCTTTTTTGTTCTTTGCACGATCAATGGCCTGCTCGGATACGGCATCGTGCGAACGATCACAAGCCAGGCGTGGCTCGGCATGGTCACGGGTGTTTTGCTGATCCTCATCCCGGGGATGATTTTCCGGAACTATATGGGCTTGATCGGCGTTCTCCCCACGCTGCTGATTCTCAAAGCCTACGTGCTACCCGCAGGCAGCGAGTCCCGCCAGATCGCGTGGATGGCAGCAGTCGGGGCGGGGTTGGCCCTCTGTTTCCTGCTTCGCATTGAACCCTCGCTGATGCTGGTTGTTGTCTGGCTCGGCTTGGCGCTGCTTTATCCGTTCGGACCCAGGCAGGCATTCGGCTCACGCCTGCGCAACAGCCTGATCGGAACCTTGTGTGGAGGACTCCTGCTCCTCACCATTCACGTTGGCTTCTTCCTCCACGCGCACCAGCGCGGATTCGGCCCCCAATTCGTAAGCCAATACAGCAGTTTCGTTTCGCTCTTCCGCTACGAACTCAGCAAGGAGGTGGAACGAATCAAAAAGCCAGAGGCGAAAAATCCTCCTCCTGCCACCGTGCCTCCTGCCGCCCCTTCTCCGCAAGTGCAGACCTCAGCCGCACCGAATGACCCGGAGCAGGCAAAAGCAGCAACCGAAGACATCCGCGATGCACGCCTCCGGCGGCCACCGGTGACGAAGATCTGGCAGGCTCCCCGCCCGCGTGAACGTTTTCTCGGGCTTTGCCTCTACTACCCTATTTTTTGGTCGTCGGCTTTCGTCAGCATCGCCGCGTTCATGCTGCTGGTCTCGATTTGGCGGGGCGATGAAAAAAACAAGGAGCGTGCCTTGGTTGTCCTCGCTGCAACCGGCTGTGCTCTCTCACTTCTGCCGCAGTATTTTTTCTTCCGCCCCGACGCCCCTCACCTGAGCGAGTTTATGGTGCCGTTTCTGCCTGCGGTAGTGTGCTCGGCTTATGTGATCCGGCAGGCCTCACTCGCGTCCGGTCGGCGCCTCTGGAAAACTGGGGCGTGGGTGCTGGTTGTTTTTTCGGCTTTGCTCGCGCCGCTTTATCTCAAAGCGATCATGCCGAGGGAAGAGGCTGGCACCATTTTCGGCTTGGAAGAACCGACGGAATTCCGCGCGCTCAATGGCGTGAGGGTCAAGCTGTCCTCCAAGGATGCCCTGGTGATGGCGGGACTGCGGGACGCTGTGCTGTCCCATTCGTCACCGGGTGAATATGTGCTCTGCTATCCCTACGCCCCGACAATCAACTTCATGACCGACCGCCCGAGTTATGAATACAATCTCTACATCGACGACTCGACGGCCGGGAGCGGTTTCCAGAGTGGGGCGATCGAACGCATCGACAAAAACCGTCCGGCGGTGATCGTCATAGACAACCGCCCGATCAACGGCACAGAGCGGTCGCGTTTCAAAAACTGGGCGACCGCCATCATGGCCCACATCAAGACGAACTACCGGCACGCGGGCACATTCCAGATCGGTCGGCGGGAGGTCGACGTCTACGCGCGGCCGGATAAGGTCATGCCCTGAGGAGCGCAGCGAGTGCTTGCCCCAGTCCGCCTTGGGGCGGACAATGTCACCATGCTGATCTTAGCCGCCAAGCTTGCTATAGCTTCCTCTCTGGGCGTCGTCATCGTTCTGGCCTTTTGAGCAAATTTCTCTACCTGCGCGACAGATTCTTTCTCGCGGCCTGCGCGCTCTATGCAGTGAATCGCCTGCTGATCAAGCCCTTGGCTCCCGGAAGTTTTTTCGGCTGTTGGGGCAGTGACCTGCTTCTCATTCCGTGCGCGGCCCCGGTCTGTCTGTGGCTCGAGCGCCGGTGCGGCGTGCGGCGCCACGACGAACCGCCGAGGGCCGGGGAAATTCTTTTTCTCGTCGTCCTATGGTCGGGACTTTTCGAGTTGATCGCTCCGCACGTCATTCCCCGCGCGACAGGGGACGGGCTCGACGTCCTGGCCTATGCGGCGGGAGGACTGGTCGCCTGGCTCTGGTGGAACCGCGCAACGATCAGACCAAGCCGAGCTTCATCCGCCCAGCCTCGCTGATCATCCCCTGATTCCAAGCGGGCGTCCAGACGAGTTCCACC
>JBAXCT010000304.1:0-2750 GCA_037141375.1 Chthoniobacterales bacterium
TCTTCGCCGGCCGTGCTCGAAGCATTCCGGCAGGGCATCAGATCACCGCAATGGCTCTCGGCACCGGAGAAAAAAGAAACAAATCACCCCTCTGCTGACTGACAAGATGGAAGGCAAAACAACCTAATCATTCGACCAGTCAACAAATTTGAAAATGAGCATTACTCCACTCATACGTTCCTTCTCTTCTTGCACGGTACTGGCAGTGATATTTTTGGCGGCATGCTCAACCCAAAAGCCAACCGAGGCAGGACATCTCACATCAATACAAACTACTCGGGGTATTTTCGTGTTACCCGTCTTTGCCGCAAGCAGCCCAGGCCAAGGCACTGTGCTTCTTGCCTCGGGCGACGGAGGTTGGTCCGGTTTTGAGGAAAAAATCGGAGGAGAACTCGCCTCCAGAGGGTTCCGAGTTGTCTGTTGGGATTGCCAAAAGTACGCCGCACTGGGATCCTACGACCGCAAACTCCTCTCGACAGATATGATTGCGGCAATCCAAGCCGCCGGGGTGGCGGGAACAACCATCGGCAAACCTCTCATCCTCGCAGGCTACTCCACGGGAGCCGAGCAGGTCGTCGCCGTGGCATCTGGCCCATGGCGACCTCCACAGGTAGCCGGACTTTTACTCATTTCACCCGGATGGCGTGGACGCTACGGCATCAGTCTTTGCGACCGCATGGGTTTGCCACCAAAGGGATCCGATACTTTTTCACTTCAGGATTTGTCTTCCCACCTTGAAAACCTGCGCATTTATCAGATTCACGGCGAGCATGATCCTCTTGACCAGACTGCATGGCTGCAGGGATTGAAGGTTCCGCACAAGCTGGCCGTTTACCCCGACGGCTGGCATCTTTTCAAGGGAGGCCCGCCCGACTTTCTGACCATGGTCGCCAAGGGTACAGCATGGATTCTGCATGAATAGGCACGGGGGTTCTCGGCGCAATATGGCGACGCAAGTTCTCGCGACTGCGGTGGCCGTCTGCGGACTGATCAATATTGCGCAAGGACTTCTGCCCAAAGAACCCGGGGTTCTTGAATGGATGGCACAATTTCTCCCTTTCTCCGTCTCGCAGCACAGCCGCGTGCTTTTGCTCGGAGGTGGAGTATTCCAGTTGCTGCTCAGCCGCGGGCTTCTCCGGGGCAAGCATGCGGCTTTGCTCCTTGCGCTCGGACTGCTCACGGTGATCCCGTTGTTACATCTAGGCAGTGCATTTGACTGGCATCACGCCGTTTCCCAGTTGTTTGTAGCTGCCGCGCTTCTTTATTGGCGGAAGGAGTTCCAAGCGCAGTCCGATGGTCCATCGCTCCGCTGGGCCATTTTGATCGGCGTCTTGCTCTTGGTGGCGCTTGTTTTGTTCGGGGTAGTGACTTTTCAGGCTTTCGGACTGCAAATTTCGGGTACACGCACGCTGGGGCGCGAATTGCAAACTATCGGGGAGCTGATTTTCCTGCAAAGCACGGATACCCTGATTCCCACAGGATTGCAGGCCGGGGAGGCGTTCCGAACAATCAGCGATGCCGGTCTTTTCTTCGGCCTCATTGTGGCCTTTCTTTTTCTGCGTCCCATAATGCCTCGGCGCGCGCACGGAATGAGAGAGGAGCAGAGGGCCTGCGCCATCATCGCTGTCCATGGGGTCGACCCATTGGACGAATTCGCGCTACTCTCCGATAAAAGACACTTTTTTTCGGAAGACGGTAGCTCTTTCATTGCCTATGCACTCTGGCGCAACATCGCCGTCACTCTGGGTGATCCGGTTGGACCTCGGCACAACATCCCCAAGGTTATAGTTGAATTTATCGCATTTTGTTTCCGACAGGACTGGGATCCAGTTTTTTACGAAATCCGTCCTGATTTTCTAGATGTCTACCGTGAGGCTGGCTTCCGCCGCTTCAAGATCGCGGAGGATGCACGTCTAGACATACCGACGTTTTCTTTTGCCGGGCAAAAATTCCAGAAGCTTCGGACGGCTCACAGCAAAGCGCTAAGATCTGGATGGACGGTAAGCCTCACTCCCGGCACCGGCTTGAGCAGTCGGACGCAAACGCAGATTCGTGCAATTTCGGACGACTGGCTTTCCTCGCGCCATCGCATAGAGATGAGATTCGATCTGGGCTCGATGGACGCAGCATCGCTCAACGCGGCTGAATTTTCAATCCTTCACGATGAGGAGGGAAATGCGCTGGCTTTCGCGAGTTGGTTGCCGTACGCGCAAGGAAAGGGCCGTTCGCTTGATATGATCCGACACCGACCCACCGATCGGCGGGTGATTGATCCGCTGATGGTCGGATGCTTGCTGGATTACAAAAAGCGCGGCCTAGATGAAATAAGCTTGGGCAACGCACCTCTGGCCAACATCGAGCAGCGCGATATCGACAGTTTTGAGGAGAAGGCCGTCCGGATTCTGTACGAGCGGTTCGACCACTATTACGGCTACCGATCGCTCTTCGATTTCAAGAACAAGTTCCAACCTCGCTGGGAGGGGCGATATCTGGCCTACAACGGTTTCGGTAACCTTCTGCCAGCCATCGCCGCGATCGTCCGTGTCCATTTGCCTGAGGGAATGCTCCGGTTCCTGCGATCCTGATCAAGAAATGGTCACAGCGAGCGGAAAAATTGAACATCGGCGGAGTTGGCTGGTCGAAACCCCTGTGAAAACGTCCAAAGTTCTCCTCTCATCCCCCCCGGGCCTGACTCTCTTCACCGCGACCCGTCTCGCCGCGGCGGTCGGGCAGATGAGGTCTGTCGTTTT
>JBAXCT010000305.1:0-2733 GCA_037141375.1 Chthoniobacterales bacterium
CCCCGCTCTGTGTGCTGGCGGCGGGCGAGGCAGCGCCTTCGGACGCCGCGGAGAGCGGTCTGCTGTTTTTCGGAGAGGATGCTCCCTCTGGATTCGCCTGCGCGGAGAAACTTCCGTCGGACGCCGCCGCGGCCGCACCCGGCTTTTTCGCCGCCTTGCGGCGTCTCGATGCCTCGGGGGTGACGCGCATTTATGCGGGCACCTTGCCTGAATCGGGGCTCGGCGTGGCCATCATGGATCGTTTACGTAGGGCGGCGCATGGCTAAGGAAAAACTCAACATGAGGGCGGCGGCGGTGGTCGCTCTGGCGGTCATGCTCAGCCGTCTTCTCGGTCTGGCGCGCGAGCTGATCTTTGCCAGCCTCTTCGGCGCGGGTCGCGGGATGGATGCTTTTCTCACTGCGCATCGCGCCCCGAATCTGCTTCGGGATCTTTTCGCGGAAGGGGCTCTGTCTGTCGCCTTCGTCACCGTGTTTTCGAAGATCATCGCGGCGCGGGGCAACGAGGCGGCTTGGGCTCTGGCCCGCAAGATGGCCACCCTGACTTTTGTTTTCATGAGCATCTTGGTGGTGGTCGGCATCGCCTTGTCCGGCCCCCTGATTTCCCTGCTGGCCCCCGGCTTCGATCCCGAGAAAACCGCGTTCACCATTTTACTTACGCAGATCATGTTCCCCTTCATTCTGCTTGTCTCCCTCGCCGCGCTCATCATGGGGATGCTCAATGCACGCAACGTGTTCGGCGCGCCGGCCATGGCTTCGAGTTTCTACAATGTGGGATCGATCGTCGTCGGGGTGGGTGTGGCTTGGATGATCGACCCCTCCTTCGGGCCGAAGGCGCTGATCGGCATGGCGGTGGGCACTGTGTTCGGCGGGTTCCTGCAGATGGCTGTGCAATTTCCCAGTCTGCGTCGCGTCGGTTTTTCTTTCCGTCCTGACTTTGGTTGGCGTGATCCCGATGTGAAGCGCGTGCTTGTCCTCATGCTGCCGGCCGTCATCGCCGCCAGCGCGGTGCAGGTGAACGTTTTTGTCAACAGCGTCTTCGCCTCCTACCTCGGCGACGGCGCCGTGAGCTGGCTCAGCTACGCCTTCCGTCTCATGCAACTGCCGCTCGGCATTTTCGGGGTGGCCATCGCCACGGTCACGTTACCAGCGGTTTCCAAGATCGCGGTCGGCGGCGACATGGCGCATTTTCGCGAGACACTGTCGAAGGCCCTCCGTCTCGCCATCTTTCTCACCTTGCCCGCGACTATCGGCCTCATGCTGATGAGCAACGAGATCATCGGGCTGATTTACGAGCGCGGAAAATTCGTCCGGGCCGACACCCTGCAGACGGCCTCGGCCTTGCAATTCTACGCGGTCGGTCTGGTGGCCTATGCTTGCATCAAAGTTCTCTCGCCCGCCTTCTATGCGATCAATCGCAAGTGGACGCCGATGATGGTCAGCTTTTTCGCCATCGGCCTCAATGTCACCCTGAACATGCAACTGACTTTCCGGCTGGGTATGGGCCACCGCGGCCTGGCTCTGTCCACCGGGCTGGCCGCCGTGGCCAATTTTCTGCTGCTTTTCCTGCTCATGCGTCGCGCGGTTGGCGGCATGCAGACCGGCGTGATCGTTTCGTCGCTCTCGCGGATGGCGTTGGCTGGTGCGGGGCTGGCTGCTGCGTGCTGGGCCGGACAGCACTTGCTTCCGGCATGGCTGCAATCCGAGCATCTCACAGTCCGAGCCGGCGCACTCTTCGCCGTCATCGGAGTTGGTTCGGCGGTCTATTTCGCCCTCTGCGCACTGCTGCGGGTGGAGGAGGCAAACGACGCCATAGCTCTCGTTCGCAGCAAATTGAAACGCTGACTTTTGCGCCACGGGACGCCTGAAAGTCAGGAGCCCATGAGACCGCGGACGCGGTGAGCGATGATCTCGGCATCGGCGCGACTGGCGCTTCTTCCCTCGCGGAGGGAAGATGCGGGGTCGAGGGCCGGGAAAAAATTGCCGTTCTTCCACACGTGCGCGCCCTGGCGGTAGGGGCCGACCCGGCACGGATCGCTCCAGGTGTGGATGCCGAGCAAATTGTCCGTGATCGCCGCGGCCAGATGCATCGGTCCGCTGTCCACGCTGACCACAAAAGCCGCACGTCGCAAAAGCCAGATGAGTTCGGGCAGCGAGGTGCGGTTGAGCAGGTTGGTAACGTTGCCTGGGAGCGAATGAAAGGACACGTTGCTGCGGCCGACCAGAACCACGGGATGACCGATAGTCCGGCAGAAGGCGAGGACAGCCTCGGGCCAGAGCGATTTGCCGCGGCCGCGGGAAAACGGATGCAGGACAATGAAGGGTTCCGACGGCAGGCTCGCGGCGGGCGCGTTTCCCGGAGGCAGTTCGAAGCGGACGGGATTTTCCGCTGCGGCTCCCGCCGCGTCCGCCAGCGCGAGGTAGCGTTCCACCGCATGCATGCTGCGGTCGACGCGCGCCGTCTGCGTTTGGAAAAAACGGGCGCCCTCGCGCGCATCGGACATCCCGTAGAGCGGTGCGCCGCGAAAGGTGGCGCCAATCCAGGCCGAACGCAGCAAGCCCATGAAGTCCAGGACGAGATCGGGCGCCAATTGCCGCGGAAGTTGTGCGCGCCACCGGGTAAAGCGCAGCAGACCGCCGAGACCGCGAAATTCGTTGCGCGGGAAAATCAAGGTATCATCGAGGTGCGGATTTCCCTCGAGGAGCGGAGCCCATTCGGGGTTGACCATCCAGCTG
>JBAXCT010000306.1:0-2728 GCA_037141375.1 Chthoniobacterales bacterium
CGTCATCGAGGAAGCAGCGGACGTGGGCCACGCTCAACTGCAAGAGCGGATCATCGCGGAAGGATTGCGCCTGCCTGCGCAGCTTGTCCGGCTCCCAGAGGTCGTCGTGCGAGGCGAACGCGACCAACTCGCCCCGGGCGGCGCGGATGCCGGCATTGCGCGCGGCAGCAATGGAAAGTTCCGTCGCATGGGGCACGCAGTGCACGCCCGCGAAGGTTCGCGCGATCTCCGCGCTGTTGTCGGTCGACCCATGATCATAGACGAGGATTTCGAGCGCCGGATGATCCTGCGCGGCGAGGCTCTGCATGGAGGCCGAGAGGTAGCGCGCGCCGTTCCTCACCGGAAGAATCACGCTCACCGACGGCAGTTCGTTTGGCCCCATGCCCATTTGCTAGACCAAGGATGGAGTCGCTCCGAGTTTTTAGTGCACGGGTCGCGGACAAATTGGCCCGCGCGCGCGGCAGCCGCAAATGTGTTGTCAACTGGAGTAGGCCGCATCTAATTATGGCGGCATGGTCCGGTATCGCATCAACACCCCTCATGTGGTGTGCCAGATTTTTGACACCGAGACGGTCGCGGTGAATATGGAGTCAGGTTGCTACTACAGCGTCGAGGGCGCGGGGTCGGGGATTTTGCGCTGCGTGGAAGCCGGTTGCACCCTCGATGAAATTCTGGCCGCGGTCGCCCCGGGCGATGGTGCCGCCGCCGCAAGCGTTGAGGCATTTTTGCGCGAAGCCCTGGCGGAGAGTCTCATCCTCGGGGAGGAGTGCACCCCAGTTCCCGCTGCGGAATCATCATCACCGGCCGACGTTCTACCCCCGAAGCCCTGGGTTCCGCCGCGTCTGCAAAAATTCACCGACATGCGCGAACTGCTTTTGCTCGATCCCATCCACGAACTGGACCAGGCCGGGTGGCCGCAGAGCAACCAGCCGTGACCGACTCCGGGCGCGCGCGCTCGTTTTTCGAGAGGGCTTGGGACGCCGGGGAGGCTGCGCCTTGCGCCGAGACTTACCGGATCATGGGCCGCAACGTGCGGATCCGTTCCGCGGAAAATTTCGGATTTGCGCGCCGCGCTTTGGCCCATCTGCGCACGGACCCCGGCGCGGCGCCACACTTGGACATTCGCTCCGGCGACCATCGTTCGCTGGTGCTGCCCGATTCGCCTTGGCGTCCGGAAGATTTCGGGGTGCGCGGCGAGATCATCGGCGGTAATGACGAACATTTTGCTGCCGCCTATGATCATGCGGGCTCGAGCTTGAGCATGCTTGACCGGCAGACTGGGCGGGCGATCTTTTGGACGCGCGATGCGGAGGCGCTGCCGCAGTCCGAGCGGGGCGCACCTTTCAAGACGATCTTCCATTGGTGGGCCGAGGCCTGCGGATCTTTGCTGCTTCATGCCGCGGCGGTCGGGCATGGGAGCGGCGCGGTGCTGCTCGTCGGGGAGGGGGGATCAGGAAAATCCACCACCGCGTTTTCTTGCGCCGCGGCGGGGCTGAATTATCTGGGCGATGATTACTGCGCGGCGGGAGGGATAGGGGAGTTGCGCGTGTTCAGCCTCTATGGCACCGGAAAGTTGACGCTGGAGTCTGCGCTGCATTTTTCGGCGGGTGCTACAGGTTGCAGTGAGCGCCGCGCCGGCGAGGAGAAGACGATTTTTTATCTGCACGAAATTTATCCCGGGCTCGCGGTCGAGGGCTTGCCTTTGCGCGCGATCCTCGTGCCCCGCTTTCTGCCTTCGGCCACCACGACCAGCGTGCATCCTGTTCCTGCCGCCGAGGCCTTCAAAGCGCTGGCTCCGAGCACCATCTCGCAGCTGCCCGGCGCCGGGGCGGCCACCTTCCGTAGCTTGGGCCGCCTCGTCGCACAGGTGCCGGCGTTCGAGCTTCTCCTCGCGCGCGACTTTGCCGACATCGGTGCTATCATTCGCCGCTTCCTGCAGAGCCGTCTGCCGTGAAAGACCCCGAACTCAGCATCGTCATCCCCGCCTTCAATGCGGCGCCGTTTCTTGCGCCTTTGCTGGAAAAGCTGCGCGCGGTCCCGTCCTGCTGGGAGATCATCGTGGTGGACGACGGTTCGACCGATGACACGCCACGCCTGCGCGCGCGATGCCCCGAGCGGATCCTCTGGTTGCACCGCCCGCGCGGCGGACCGTCCGCGGCCCGCAACACCGGTTTGCGCCAAGCCAGCGCGCCCTATCTCGCGTTCCTTGATGCGGATGACGAGTGGCCGGAGTCGCATCCGGCGGAGACCTTGGCCGCCGCGCGCGATGGCGGCTGGGATATTGTGCTCGGCCGGACGCTTCTCCTCACGCCGGCTGGTGCCGAAAGTTTCCTCCCGATCGGCGAGCCCTTTCACACCTTGTTGATGGGTGCCGGTGTTTACCGGAGGGATTTGTTCGAGCGCATCGGCGGTTTCAATGAAGAGTTGTTCTTCGGGGAGGATGCGGATTGGTTTCTGCGGGCGCGCGAGCAGGGCGCGCGCATGGCCTTGCGCGAGGCCACCACTTTGCATTACCGGCGGCATGGCGGCAATGCGTCGCGATCTTCCGGTTCCGCCACCAGCGGGCTTCTCCAAGCACTCCATCTTTCCATGCAACGGCGACGCAGTTCCACGGCCGCTCTCGCGTCGCTTCCCCGTATATGAATTTCGCCTCGCCGCAGCTCGACCCGGTCGAGGGCATCCTCATCGCTGCCGCGCGGCAGGATTTGTCGTCCTCCTTGCTTGCGCG
>JBAXCT010000307.1:0-2723 GCA_037141375.1 Chthoniobacterales bacterium
AAGTGCATGCCGGCGCTCAACCCGCGCTCCCCGCGCATGCGCAGGAGCAAATGGTGGTGGTCCCGCATCAGCACATAAGCATGCACCTCGAGACCGAACCGCCCTCCAATTCCGCCAGAACCTGGAGGAAATGCTCCCGGTCGCGGTCGCTGCGCAAAATGTCCTTCCGCTCATTGCGCAACGCAATAGCCTCGCCAAGCAAAGGGCACCAACCACCAGGCGGCCAAGTGTCAAATGTCAAGATGTGGCCCCTTTTATTGCGAAGGGAACGAAGTAGGCTGCGCCACCGAGGCGATGTTGATCTCAACCTGCTCCCGTTTCCCTCAGATGCTCGGCGATCCATTGCGGGTGCCGGCGCAAGTCGATGACAGCCCAAACAACGATTTCCTCCGATCCACCCGTGTAGAAAATACCGTAGGGAAAGATGCGACTCAGGCTGCGGTGGTAATCGCGATAAACAACGGGATGTATTCCTGCTGTGATCCGCAGCGCCTCGATATCGGCGCGCAGGCAACTGACAAAGTAGTCTCCGAGTCCGGCAAATTGCGTTTCGTAGAAAAGAAAGCCCTGATTCAGATCGTCAAAGGCATCCTCGGAGATCCGGATCATCCGCGTCCAAGCGCCGACTTGACCTCGTCCCAATCCAAGATGGCTGCTTCGCCTCGCGCGACACGTGCCCGGCGTTCATCAAGCAGATTTTTGACCTCGTCCGGAACCGGCATTGCCTCGAAGTGGTCCTGCAAGTCCTGCCAGAGCGTCTCCATGATGATGAATTTCTGCCCGACAGGCATGGCTTTGACTTCGGCTGCTGTCACAGAGGCAAACTACCACACGAAAAAACGCGCGCAAGCACGCTTGCGGTCGGAAAACCAGCCGAAGAAACGGCGATCAACACGAATCAAAGCGGCTACGTTTGGGTCCAGCCAGTGGGGTCAGATCTTGACTTTTGACACTCCCAGCAAGTGCATGCCGGCGCTCAACCCGCGCTCCCCGCGCATGCGCAGGAGCAAATGGTAGTGGCTCCCCATCAGCACATAGTTGTGCACCTCGAGACCGTACCGCCCCTCCCATTCCGCCAGAACCTGGAGGAAATGCTCGGTTATACCTCGTCTCCGCTGTCCATGGGTTTTTCTCCCAGTGGGAAATCCACCGATTGTGCATCGAGCACAACACGCTCTGTCATCGGGAGGTCGGCGCCATTCTTCGCGGCGAACTGGCCGGCGTTCAGGCAGTCAAACCCGGCAGCAAATAATGGCGCAGGGCAACTGCGACGATCTTGCTGATCGTCACCTCCTGCCTTACTGCTTTCTTATGTCATCAACCACCGACCGCGTCAGATCTAGCTGGCCCAACAACACTCCGTCCCGAAACATGGCGGCCGGCGGCGTCTGAGCTTCTACCGATGAAAGCACGCCGCATCGTCGTCATTGGCCGGTCGGATGTAGGACGGCGGGTGTGTTCCCTGCTCTCGACTTCAGGCATCTCGGTTGTGCATTTGCATGAACCTTCCGATGCCGACGTGCGCGCGGAGCTGGGCAAAGAAATCGACGGCGTGGCCGTCATGTTGCACGACGACATCAAGGCCCTGCGCTACGGACTTATGGTGCATCATATCCGCCCGGATGCGCGCTTGTTCGTCGCGATGTTCGACCGCACGGCCCGCGCCCAACTCCGCAACGCCGTGCCGGGCTGCGTGGTGTTATCGCCCGCGGCGATCTCGGTACCGGCCATGGTCGCCGGGGCCATTCACCCGGATGCCGACGCGGTCCGCCGCGCATCGACACCCGAGGTGCCGGCATGGGTGGCGGTGAAATATCGAGGCAAAGAAGGCGCGAGCATCGAAACCTACCGCACGCCGGAATCCGTGAAAACACGCGGCCTCCTCGGGCGTTTGGCCGGACAATTTCGCCCCTATGATTCCGGCACGCGCGTCCTCCTCGGCGGTGCCGCGGGTTTGATCGCCATCATTTGTGCCGACACGCTGGTCGGTCTGGCGCACGCGAATTTTCTGCGTTCGCTCTATGACGCCACGCGCACCACAGCCACGATTTCGGCTCCCGCGTTGCCGGACGAGCCTTGGCTTCTGATCTGGGCCACAGCCACCGCGGTATTTGTCATGTGTTTTACCGCAATGTTTGCCGCGGGCATCGTCAACTACCTGCTCTCCGGACGGCACGCGGCCATCTTCGGAAAGCGGGTCGCTCCGCGCTTCGGCCATGTCATTGTGGTCGGTATGGGTCAGGTGGGATTGCGGCTCGCCCAAGAATTGCAGGCCCTCGGCGTGGCCGTCATCGGCATCGAACAGGATGCCAACGCCCGCTCCCTGCCGATCGCGCGCAGCTCCGGCATCCCGGTGCTCATCGGTGACGGCGCCTCGAAAGCCGTGCTTGCCGCCGCCGGGGCGCACCGGGCCATCGCCCTCGTGGCGGCCGGCAGCGAAGAGCGCGACAACATCGCCGTCGCTGTCGCGGCCCTGGCCGCCAACCCTCAACTTCGCGTGGTTCTGCGCTCCGGGAGCGACGACGCCATCGAGGAAACCCGTTCGCTTTTCCGCATCGGCGCCGTGGTCGACGTCAACGGACTCACGGCTTCATTCGTCGCGGCCTCGCTCGACGACAAATCGCCGTTCGCCATCATTCCCACGCCAGACGGCGACATGGCCATCGACGAATCCGGTGCCGCGACCGAGTTCTGGCCGCCGCACCCTGTGCGTTGTTCCTGCC
>JBAXCT010000308.1:0-2712 GCA_037141375.1 Chthoniobacterales bacterium
GAACCGAAACCAGCAAGGCGACGAATTACGCGACTTACGATTTTGGCTCTACGAATTACGTCAATGGCTACCTCACCAATCAAGCAGGATGGCAGCAAGTAGGAACAGGCAATACCAACGGCCAAATTGTTGTGACGAACGGTTTCGTTAAGCTCACAGGTGTCTCCACATTGCCTATGAGCGCCTACAATAATTTCACCAACGCCGCCACGACCAACGCGCTTCCATCATCAAACAACTTCTATTATTGTTTGGAAAATTTTACGGTAAAAAACACTTACAACAGCGGCCAAGGAGTTATATCCCTCTACAGCAATACAACAGCATCCGGAACAACCTACGCTCGGTTGTATGTGCGAAGGGATGGGGGTAGTACGGTTACCACTATCACCAACTACAACTTGGGAATCAACGCTGGGGGTGCTAGCGTGGTTTATGGTTCCACTGCAGTAGCCTTTAACAGCACTCAAAAAATCGTGGTGGCTTACAACCAACTGTCGAACAGTGTTTCCGTCTACGTTAATCCCGTCGGCCAAGACCCTTCCAATTGGGGGACCCCTGAAGCGACTCAGGCAGGGGCAAATGTTCCGAGTTCGGGATTGAAGTCTTTTGTTTTACAGCAAGGCCAAATCTCCAGCAGCACTTACAACCAAGTTCTCATCAGCAAAATTGTGGTCGGCGATACGGTCGCCGATGTCCTCCCTGTTCCGACCGCCCCGACAGCACAGCCTGCCACAGCAGTCCAACCGTCCGGCTTCATTGCCAACTGGGACGCCTCCACGGGGGCGACCATTTACTATCTGGACGTGGCTAACGATGCCAACTTCACGTCGTTTTATCCTGGCTTCCAAAATCTCGAGTTGGGCACGGTGACCTCCCAGCAAGTTCCCGGGCCCTTCACCGTCGGGCAGACGCTTTATTATCGGGTGCGGGCTGCGAACAGCAATGGGAGCAGCGGAAATTCTACTACCATCACCGTCCCGATCACCGATGCCCCAGTCGTTTTGTCTCCCAACGTCTCGAACAACTCCTCGAATGGTGTTGTCACCTGGACCAACGGGCCGGGCTGGATTCCGAATATCCCTGTCAGCAGCAATGTCGCTACCGTTACCTTTAACGGTGGTCTCACAGGATCCTTAGTGGCTAGTAATGACGTCATTGGGAATTTTGTGCTCAACGCGTTAAGCAATACCGTCACAGGCTCAGGCAGTCTGACCTACGTAGGCGGAACCTTTCAGTTCACCACGAACGGGTCGACTAATCCGGTTCTCTCGTTCGCCAACAATGCGTTGGTACAGACGTTTAGCAACAACTTCCAGATTGATGCGGAATTGAAGGTCAGTCAGTCGGGTTCCACGGCCTCCAACTCGATCTTGTCCGGTTTGATCAGCGGCGTTGGAGGCATCAATAAAAGCGGCAACGGTTCCGTTTGGATCACGCGCAACGACAACACTTTCGGCGGCACGCCTTCTATCAGCGCAGGTCAGTTGACAGTCGTGAGCATTGGCAACGGCGGGGCGGCAAGCTCTTTGGGCACCAATCGAACCATTTCTTTGGGCGGCGCAAGCGCGACAGGCACACTCCGCTGGGGAGACTCCCTTTCATCAGGCTCTGAGACGTCGGATAAGGCCATTGTGTTGTCGGGCACCACTGGCGGGGGAACGCTCGATGTCCGCGGAACCAACAATGTCCTCACGCTCACCGGCAATGTTGACACCGGGACGAACGCCAACGCGCGCACCTTTACGCTGACGGGAGACGGCTCCGCGACATTGACCGGACTCATTTCAGGGGCAGCCGGATTGCGGGTCAATGGCAGCAAAACCCGGACTGTCACGCTGGACAACACCAACAATAGCTTCGGCGGGCAGGTGACGATCGACGGCAATATCTCCGGCCAATCTTACAAATTGGCGGTAACGATGATTGGCAATGCGGGAGCCAACTGTCCCCTCGGCACCAACGGGACGATCAACATCGGCTCTACCGTTTCGAACTCCTATAATTTCCTAGTCTGGTCGAATCTGTCTCCAGAAACCACGGACAAGACGATCAATATGTCGGGAACAGCAGGAGGTCATGCTCTCATCAACAACAAGGGCGCGGCACTCCTCAAGTTCACCGCCCCATTTACGGTAAGCGGTTCCGGAGCCAAAACTCTGTACGCGGACCAAGACAACGCGCTGGGTAGCACGGAGTTCGCCGGCTCTATTCCGGACAGCGCAGGGGGAGCCACTGCGCTCAATAAAAATGGCCTCGGCACTCTGATCCTTTCCACCGCCAATACCTTCACTGGCGGCGTCTCCATCAAGGGTGGAACTTTGCGGATGGCTCATGTTTCCTCGATCGCGGCGGGTGATATAAAGTTTGTCACTGGGGGCACTGGATCGGGTGTACTGCAGATGGCCTATAGCGGAACCAACACGACCTTGGGCAACCTTTTTCTGCAGACTAATGCCACGATCAATCTTGGGACGACGCCTGGTGCCTCCCTCAATTTCGGTAGCGCTACTGGATGGACTGCGGGTGCCATCCTCACGGTCAGCAACAGTTCCATCGGCAAACTCTACATTACCAACACCAACGGAGTGGCCTTGGATCAGATCAAGTCGGCTGAAGATCCTAGTGCGACCGCCTCCTTAACTGCTGACGGGCTGCTCACCTTCACCTCATCCAGCACTCCTTACAGCACCTGGCTCTCCTACTATCCAA
>JBAXCT010000309.1:0-2711 GCA_037141375.1 Chthoniobacterales bacterium
GGGTCTCCTCGCGTTGTCCGACCTCCAGCTTGATCGAGCTTTCGCCGCCGAACACGGATGGATACCAGAGCGTGATGCGATGCTGCGTCGAGTTGTTGAAGCTCTGCCATCCCTTATCGTCGGCGCGCAGCAATCCGGTTGCTGCCGTTTCCACCAAAGCGCCGATTTCCCTCGCGCGCTTGCTGCGCGTTCCGCGCGTGGTGCCCGGCGCGGTGGGCAACGTGAAATCCAGATCCTCGCTCATGCGATTGAAAGCCACGTAGGCCTTGCTCAGCAACGTGCCGCCTTTGAACACCAGCGGACAGTCCTCCGCCGTGTAGAGCCGTCCGAGCATGACCGAGCACCAAAAGTCTTTCTCGACCAGTGCCGGTTGGAATCCGGTTTTCGCCGCGGTGAACTCCGCGGCCGCCTGCAATTCGCCGCGGCTGCCGAGCCAACGCTCCAGCGATGGTATCCACTCACTCATCGAGCCACCTCCGGTCGTTCACGATGATGCCCCAGTTGCGCAGAGTTGACCCCTTCGTGCCGCGTCCCGGAACGAGCGGAATGAAAGTGCGCACCGGCGCCACCGCGCGCTGCAATTTGCGCTGCGCTGTGGCACCCGCGTCGAGCAATGCCATCACTGCACCAAGGCGACGGCAGGTTCCCGCATCCCCATGGGCCACGGCACATGCCGCCAGCCGATCGAGGAAGCGTGGCTCATCCTTGCGCTCGCGCATCCAGCGATAAGCCGCGGGCAAAGTCCCGAAACGCGCCGCATCGTAGACCGCGTCCATGATCACCCGCGGCAAAGATCCCACGCGCCGTTGCGGCAGCGCCGTTTTGTCCAGGGCACCCAAGCGCTCCGGCGCCACCTCGATGAACTGAAAAGGCAGCCCACCGATCGTGCGGCGCCCCGTGAAGAGCGTGTTGTAAACCGTCGTCACATTGGCAACTTGGTTCGTCAGCCCTTGGTATTGCAACGCTCCGAGTCCGGTTTCCTGATAGCCACCGCCCTTAGCCTCGAAGAGATGACGCAGGACCACGCCCGGCGGCACCGACCAGCGTCCGCCCGGCGGAACTTTCGGCGGGAGCAGCCACAGGCCGCGTTGAATCGCCACGGCCAGGCCCTTCCGGCCAAGTCGCTTCATTAATTGGCGTGCCTGCTCCTGATTCAACCTCAACTCCCGGGCCACCTGCGTTGCCGTCGTCCGCTCGACGCCGCGCATCTGGACCCAAGCCAGCAAACGGCTTTCCAAAGGGCCAAACTCCGTTTTTGCGGGTTGCATGTCATTACTCGTAAATGTTCTTCAGAGACATTTCAAGGCAATGATGCATAAGACTCTCCCGGCTGCCCTGACGCCTTTAAACTTTCCCCAGAGCCTCACCCCCGAAAGAGGCCAATAATCGAGTCCGGAGTGGCCAGACCTTCAGAGAACTTTGTGAGTCATACCGGCCGAAGGCCGGAGTGTTCAGTTGGCAGTTGACTAAGGTCCGTTTGGTCGCCACGGCGACCTATCTTCGCTGCGCTTCGGTTCGCGGACTCGGCTCAATTTTCAGCCGGAAGCAGGAGGACTGACGCGGAGCGAGGGTCGCCGCGGCGACCAAACAGACAACTCAAAGAGTTGAGCGAAGCGTTCAAATAGACGCAGATGATGTTGACTCCTTCGCTCCCGCTCATGTCGCCCTTGCGGGCCCCACGATGTGGGGTCTATCCCGGGCGCCCATGCGCCCAGGTGTTCCCACTGACTGATTGCCTAGGGGCCATCTATGGCCGCAGGCCTCCGGTTCCGGCCGGAAATAGAGCTCCATAGAGGAGGCGGAAAATCAGTCGCGGCGGACTTCGATGACGTGCTGGCCTTCTTGCAACTGCCGGATGACCTCCGGCCAAAGCGTTTCGAGCCAGGCGAACAGCACGCGGTTGGTGCTGTTGCCGATGCGAAGCCAAACCACGCGCGGACCGTCTTTGCGGCCGAGCGTTCGGTCGACGATGTCCTCGTCTTTCGTGACGACGATCCAGTCATTTTTCTCGGCGAAGTTTGCGATGCTTCCGTCGTCGGAGTTGCGCAGACCCTGATCGCGCACGGCAGAGGCGGAGTGCCCTTTGTCGGCGATCCAGTTGGCCAAGGCCGGCGGCAGTTGCGCGTCGACCAAGAACCGCATAGATCAGGCGGCCACGAGGACCGAATGGTCTAGGTAGCGCGAGGCGTAGGCGAGGCAGGCGCGGATATCTTCCGCTTCCAGATCGGGATAATCGGCGAGAATTTCCTCGGTTGTCGCGCCACCAGCGAGCATATCGAGGACGTCTTTAACACGGATACGCATTCCGCGGACACACGGGCGTCCGCCGCATTGCTCCGGGTTGATCGTGATTCGTACCATAAAGTGTAATCTTACCGCATGGCGGCGGCATTTGCATCTGTTTTCACGGGACCGAGCCGGAGTGAAACGGAATCGAGGGGCTCTCACGGGGGCGCGGAGCACGCGGGGGAACTGAAACACCGACGAGCTGAACTACTGAGCCGTAAGACAGGCCCCAGCCAAACACCGGTTGCGGGGTTGCGGGTGGCGGGTGGCGGAGATAAGATAACGATCATGTTCGATTGGTCCGATTGCACAGGGGTGACGACCTCGCCGGATACGGTGAGCGGGGCTTTTGTATTCCGCGGAACCCGTGTGCCGGTGAAGGCGCTCTTCGAAAATCTGGAGGACGGCGCCACCGTTGATGACTT
>JBAXCT010000310.1:0-2711 GCA_037141375.1 Chthoniobacterales bacterium
GTGTGGGGGCGCATGCGGACGACCTCGAGTTCATGGCCTTCCACGGCATCGAGCAAGGCCGGAGCGGCGGGGCAAAGTTCGGCGGCGTGATTGCCACGGACGGGGCCGGAAGCGTGGGGGGCGAGGCCGATCTGGTTGACCGCCGGCGAGCCGAGCAGCGGGCCGCCGCGGATCTGGCTGGTTACGCCGTGATGATCCAACTCGGTCTTTCCACGGCGGAGGTCAAAAGCGCGGACAACAAACTGCTGCGGGCCGATCTCGGCGAAATCTTCGGGTTTGCCCGGCCGCGTGTCGTCTACACGCACAACCCGGCGGACCGACACGACACGCATGTCGCGGTGTGCCTCAGGCTCATTGAAACACTGCGGGCCCTGCGGCCGGAACGTCGGCCAGAAAAAGTCTATGGTTGCGAGGTATGGCGAGATCTCGACTGGCTCACGGAGGGCGATCGTGTCCGGTTGAACTGCGGGAGAGATGAGGAATTTTCCGCGAAGCTGAATGGAATTTTCCGCAGCCAGATCGAGGGAGGCAAGCGCTACGATCTTGCCGTGATCGGTCGTCGCCGCGCGCAGGCCACCTTTGACGATCCTCACGGGGCAGATGCAGCGGAAATGGTCACGCTGGCCATGGACTTGACCCCGCTGGTGACCGATCTTTCGCTCTCCGTGGAGGAGTTCACCTTGTGTGCGATCGACCGGCTGAGGGTTGAGGTGGCTGGTCGTCTCGCTCGCATGGGTCATGCCTGAGGATCCCTTGTCTGCCCCGCCCCCCGCCGTCCGGCGTCGGCGCCGTCCTTGGCTCACGACATTCGTGGCGCTTATTGCCCTCACGGCTGCCGCGCTGGCCTTCGGTTGGCGCATCGGTCCGTCTGCCATGGTGCGCTTTGCCGTTCGGTCCGTGGATCCTGCGCTGCGGCTGAAAGTTTCTTCCACCAGCTTGCGCGGCGGCGAGCTCCGCCTGCGCGACGTCCAGCTGATGTTGCGCGGGCGTGCGGACCCGATTTTTCGGGCCGAGGAGGTGGCGGTGGGACTCGGCCGCGAATGGCGCAGCGGGCGGTTGGGTTCGCTCACCTTGGTTCACCCTGTCCTCTCGCTGGACAAGAAGGCGCTCGAGCACTTTTCGGCAAGCGGCGGGCGAGGCGGCCCAATGCCTTGGGAGATCGCCGATGTGGTGATCCGGGGCGGCCATGTCTGGTTGCAGGAATTCGGCGATCCAGCGCTAGACATCTCGGTTAATATCGATGCGACTTTGCATCGCGTCGGATCCTCCGCATTGGAGCAGGAGCATGCGCTCTGGCTAAGTCACATTTATGTCGCGGTGCACGGGAGCGGTACACCCATTCCGCTTTTCGGCGCGGGCCAGGCCGAAGCGCGCGTCTCGCTCGCAGGCTTGGCCGGGCGAAGACTGCGCGGCTTGCGGGTTGATCGCGGGTGGTTGCTGGCCGGCCCGGGACTGCAGTCGCTGGTGGCGGGCGCGCCCCAAGGCGGCGCCTCCACAGCCTCCGGCGGGGCGTTTATCCTGCAGACCTTGGATCTGGTCGACCTGCAGGTGCATACCGGCGAAATGGGCGGTCGCATGCCCGAGATTTCCCTGCGCGTGAACACGGCCCTTCGCGACGTGGCCTTGGGGCAGGCCGCGGAAGATTTGGCGGAAAGAATTCATCAGGTCGAATTCGCCGACATCGAAATTCTTTCGCCCTACGATCCGTTGCAGCGCGCGGTGTCGATCCATACGATCTTCGCCAAATTTTCACTTGGCGGACTGGCGAGGCGCGAGATCGACGAACTCATTCTGCTCAGCCCGACCATTTATGTCGGCCAGGCGCTCTTCGAATACATGGCCAAAGCCGACGATGTCCGCCACCCGCCGGAACCCGTCGAAGCGACCGAAGGCTGGCGCGTGAATTTGCTGAAAATGAACTTCGGCAAACTCATCATCGCGGTCGGCGGTCGCAAGCAGGTCGGGCTTCCTCTCGCCTTCCAGACGACGGCGCGCAATGTTTCGCTCTCTTCCCTCGCCGGATTGAATGCGTCGCTCGTCATGACCATCCCGCCGGATGACTACGAATTCCCCGGATACGACCTTTCTTTCCGCAATGTTCGCGGGGACGTGCGGCTCAACTTCCCGACCAACGACGAGCAGAACAACTTGGTCAACGTGGTCCGCTTCGATCGCGCGCGCTGGCGCAATTTCACCGCGCGGGATCTATGGGTGTCGGTGACCTTCGACCTCAAGGGGATCAACGCGCGCTTCGGCGGTGCGGCCTATGGCGGTTACCTGTCGGGCGGATTCAGTTTCTTCCTGCAGCCGGATGCGCCATGGACGGGCTGGATCACCGGGGAGGACGTCGATGTGGACGCCCTGACTCAGGCCGCCGCCCCGCAGCATTTCGTCATGAGCGGGATCGCCGACACCCGCGTCGAAGTCAATGGGTCGGGGCCTTCGATCGAGCGGGTGGTCGGTAACTTGCGGACCGCAGGCGGTGGGCGCATGGTCGTGAACAAACTCAACGACCTGCTCGACGCCATCCCTCCGGAGTGGGCATCGATCAAGCGGGAGTCGACACGGGTGAGCCTTGAGACTTTGCGCGACTTCGATTACACGGAGGCAGGGGCAGATTTCTGGTTCACTGGGGATGAGGGTCTGCTCGACGTGAAAATGAAAGGTCCTTCCGGCTCCAGAAATCTCGAGGTTGTGCTGCACGGCAATGG
>JBAXCT010000311.1:0-2706 GCA_037141375.1 Chthoniobacterales bacterium
AGCAAGCTTGGTAAGGTACCGCCAACGGGCAAAGTCACTCCTCCTACGCGATATGGCGGAGGTGAGTGCGGAGGTGGGTCCGGAGACTGTGGTGGCGAATTTCAGCTGTCATATGTTCGAGCTATAATTTACCCGAAGACGCTGCGATGCAAAGTCAACGTGGACCTTTTGGATTATGTTCCTGAGTGACGGATACGCACTGCGTTGCAGGTCGCCTTCCGGGGACACCCGCTTGCGACATTCGTGATCTCGCGCTGGGCAGGGCATCGCAAGGTGCTCTGCCCAGTGGTGTTTCTGGGCCGGCCGATGAGGCCGAGCAAGTCGCGGACGGCTGCCTCGAGGGCGTGGCGGGGACGGGTGAGGGCGTGGGCTCGCGGCACCGTTCGCGGCGGATTCGTCCCAGCCCGTGTGTCAGTTCGTGCGCGAATTTCCCGATTCGTGCGCGCCAGTCCCGTTTCGTCCCTTTTTGCCCTCCCAAAACTTGCGGGGGAGATAGCCATAGGTTATCCCATTGCCTGAGAGGCGTGAGCCTGTCTCTAGGCGGGCCTCATGCGGGGCTTGCCATTGGTTGGCAGGTTTTGGCAGTTTGGTAGACACCTACAAAGGAGATTTCTCGATGATGTTTCGCAAATGGATGATCGGCGCCTGCGTCGCCGTCGCAGCGATGGTGGGCGGGGCGGCTGCGGAGGCCCAAACAGAAACTGAGGGACTTTACGGCCACCGTGCGCACTCTATCAAAATCATTAATCATGGCGCTGTGCCGATGACGGCTCAGGTAGACGTGCCGGAAGATGAAGCTGCCCTCGAGGCCTCTTATCGTCGTGCGGGCGACGGAGTAAAAGAAGTAATCCAAACCACCGTGGCTCCATACTCCTCTGGGGCGTTGTATCACAGCGCAGTGGCTCCGACTCCAAAAACCGGTACGCGACAACACATCTTGAAGATAAGGAATGCGAAGACAGGCAAAGTTGTGTTCACGCAAGTGCTTTCCATGTCCAAGCTTCAGAAGCTTGCCACCACTTCTCAAGCGGGCGAAGTGGGATATCAAGTCGATATCCGCAGGAACGGAAAAGTCCAAGTGACGCCCGTCGCTTATCCAGCCGTGGCCCCCTGACGAATACGCACCGCACCGTAGGTCGCCTTCCGGGGACACCCGCTTGCGACCTTCGTGATCGCACGCTGGGCAGGGCATCGCAAGGTGCTCTGCCCGGTGGTGTTTCTGGGCGGGCACGCTCTCGGGCAGCGGTAGGTCGCTCACCAGCCGCGGTTCGCCGCAGGAAACGGGTGTGAAACTGGGCTGACGTCTGGGCGCCTCGTCTGGTATTCCTCTCCCTCCCCCGGGGACCCGCTGCGATTGCAGGACCGGTGTCGACACGGGGGCGACCAGACACGCAGAGGGAGCGACATGCTCGAAACAGGCGCTTGGATCGCCGGATGGTTCGTGGCGATGGTCGTGCTGATGTCGATCATCGAGCACCAGGTGCACTGCCGACTGATGCACAAGAAGCCCCGGAACTTCCTCGTCCGTGGCCTGCGGCTCCGGCAGAAAATGTTCACGAGCCACGCGGTCGAGCACCACTCGCAGTATCGCAAGACGTTTCACGATGATCCGCTGCCGCCCGGCGAAGATCGGGGGATTCGGCTCAATGTCGTGGAGGGGCTCGTGGAGTCGCTGCCGGTGAGCCTGGTGCTTGCCTGTTTCTCGCTCTACACGCCCGCGATCATTTTTCCGATGGTGGTCTGCTTGCACCACACGATCTGGAACCTGATCCACCTGGAGATGCACAAGCCGGAGAACCGCTTCTTCTCGAAGTGGGCCGCCTACCGAGCTGTGGCGCGGCATCACTACTTGCACCATCGCTACCCCGACAAGAACTTCAACGTGGCGTTTCCGATCGGCGACTTCCTGTTTGGCACCGTCGCGAGACCGTCGGAGGCCGACCGCCAGGCGATGAAGGCCGAAGGGATCGCCGCCTAGCCAAAGCGGCATGCCGGGCCGGCGCGTCGGTGAGCGGCCCATCTGTATAGAATGGTGGGCATGCTAGTTCCCGATGCCGCCAAACGCCCTGAATCGTGCCGGTCGTGCTGCTTCTGGCGGCCCGAGCCGACGGTCGGTGACGGGACCGGATGGGGACAGTGCCGGCGGATGCCCCCTGCCCTGCCGGCAGTCCGCGACGACAAACTCGCTCTTGTGGGCATCTGGCCCCACACCGACGGCCGTGACTGGTGCGGCGAGTGGCAGCCCCGCGATCAAGCCGAAATCGTGGGTTTGCCAAGGTAAAAGCGGCATTGGGCGAGGCAACCCAGTCCCCCCGTCCCCCCGTCGGTGTTGTGGTGCGGGGAACCAAATGCTACATTTGCCTACGTTCGACAGACTTTCGTCCGCACTCTTCTCCGTCCGGGAACTGCGGTTTGTGCTTAGGCGATGGTCGATCCGTCGATGATTGGCTCGTGATCCAGTTCCCGATTTCTTGAGGTTGAGTTTTATGTCCCGGAAGATTTACGTGGGGAACCTCCCCTGGTCCACTACGTCGGCTGATCTCGAAGCAATGTTTTCTGCCCACGGCGCCGTGCAGAGCGCCGAGGTGATCTCTGACCGTGAAACAGGCCGGTCGCGCGGCTTTGGTTTCGTGGAGATGCAGACGGACGAAGGACTGCAGGCGGCGATCGCGGCCCTCAACGGGCACGAGATGAACGGTCGTCCCC
>JBAXCT010000312.1:0-2697 GCA_037141375.1 Chthoniobacterales bacterium
CTTATGTTCTTTTCCTCTCAAAAAGTTATCCGGGTCGCCTGCGTCGGTGACAGCATCACCGAGGGCTCCGGCGCAGCCAAGGGAATGTCTTATCCGGAGCAATTGCAAAAACTGCTAGCTCCAGGGTGGAAGGTCGGCAATTTTGGACGGAGCGCTTGCACCCTGCTCAAGAAAGGTGACTTTCCGTATTGGAATGAGTCGGCCTACCGAAGCGCTCTCAATTTTCGTCCCGATGTGGTTGTCATCATGCTTGGGACCAATGACACCAAGCCGCAGAACTGGCGGTATCGCAAAGAGTTCGTCGGGGACTATTTCGAACTCGTCGAATCTTTTCGTGCCCTGGCCACTCGTCCCCGGATCTATGTCTGTTTGCCTTGCCCGGTTTTTGGGGAGGGAAACTTCGACATCACAGCCGAGTGTTTGGCCGAATGCCTCGATTTGATCCGTGATCTAGCAATGCACCAGTCGCTCGGACTCATCGATCTGCACAGCGTTCTGTGCGACAAGCCTCAGCTGATTCCTGACCGTGTCCATCCCAGCACCGAAGGTGCGGCGGAGATGGCGAAGGTTGTTTTTACCAAGCTGAGGATCGATTAATTCAGAATACTTCAACCCTCCACCTCTACTATGAAACCCCGTCTTCTTCGCGTTCTTCTTTTCCTGCTTATCGTCCCGTCGTCATACGCTGCACTCCAACCTTCCACCGCCGCCGCGACCAAAGACCAGCGTCTTGGTTGGTGGCGCGAGGCCCGCTTCGGGATGTTCATCCATTGGGGCGTCTATTCCGCGCTGGCGGGAGAATGGAGAGGCCAAAAAGTCGAGGGCTATGCGGAGCACATCCAGCGCATCGCCAAAATCAAACGCGAGACCTACCTCGAGGAAGTGGTGAAGCCCTTCAACCCAACCGCCTTCGATGCCGACGAGTGGGTGCGAACTGCGAAGGAAACAGGCATGGGTTACATTATCATCACGGCGATGCACCACGATGGCGTCGCGATGTTCGATTCGAAGGTGGACGACTACAATGTGGTCAGGACGAGCAAATTCGGTCGCGATCCGCTGCGCGAACTCAAAGTCGCGTGCGACAAACACGGGATAAAGCTGGGCGTTTATTATTCCCATGCCGTCGACTGGTCTCTCTCTGGCGATCCGCGGTTTCCCGAACCGAACGGCCCCGAGCGCCGCAAGGCCTGCGTCGAGCGTAAGGCGCTGCCGCAACTGCTGGAACTAATCCGTGACTACCACCCCGCTATCCTCTGGGGCGACACGCCGCACCAAAATCCGCAGGAACTAAACCTCGAAATCCTCGCGGCCCTCCGCAAAGAGGATCCGGGTCTGATCCTCAACGGCCGCATCGCGGGTTCCGCCTACGGCGATTACCACACTACCTCCGATCGCCCCGCCGAATTCGGTCCCATGACCGCCCCCGAAGAGCAGGACTGGGAAGCCATCCCGACCACCAACGAATCCTACGGTTACCACGCCCACGACAAATCCCACAAGCCGGCCGCGCATTTCATCATGCTTCTGGCCAAAGCCGCTGCTCGCGGGGGCAACATCCTGCTGAACATCGGCCCTAAGGGCGACGGGACCTTCGCTGACGAAGATCGTCGAATACTCGAAGCCATCGCCCAATGGTGGAAGGTCAACAGCGAATCCATCCGCGGCACGGTGCGAACGCCATTGGCCCCGCAGAGTTGGGGGGAATCCACACTCAAGGAAAGCACCGTTTACCTCCATGTTTTCGATTGGCCGCCGGATGGCAAACTTCTCGTCGGCGGGCTTGAGGCCGAGGTTTCCGGTGCTGCGCTGCTCGCCGATCCGGCAACGCTCCTCCCGTGCGAGCGAATCGGTCCCGACCTTCAGATCACGCTACCGGCCTCGCCACCGGACGCGGCCGACAGCGTCATTGCGGTGCACTGCAAAGCCCGCCCTACCGGGGATCCGGCAAGACTTTTGCAGACCAATACCGACAACAAACTCAGCGTCTTCACCGCGGAGTTGCTCGGTCCGGTTGATCGCAAAGGCTGGAGCCTCGGCAAAGGCACCTCGATCACTTCGCATGCCAAGGGTTGGACAAGCAAAGACTGTGCCGTTCGTTGGAAAGCCCGGCTCGCCAAGCCCGCCGCGTTCCAAGTCACCGCGCACTACGACGCACCTCAGGCTGACAAGACGAAAGTCGAAACCGACGGAGGCGCTGTCGCCGCGAGAAGCCAGCAAACCTTTGGAGGCACCTTCACTGTTTCGATCGACGATCAGATATTGAAAGGCGAAGTGCGGCAGCAGGGCATGAATGTCGCCGTAGACCTCGGCCGCGTCACGCTCAAGCCCGGGGCATTCGACATCAAAGTCGAGGCCGGCGACATCACAGGCAAAGAACTCATGCTCTTCAAAAGCCTTACGCTGCTCCCGGTTCCATGAAATCTTCCTTCCCCCACTCCTCGTTTTTTAAATGTGGCGCTCTCGGGGCCGCGTGCCTGCTCGCCGCCGCCGCTTTGCTGCACGCGGCTCCCCCGGGGGTAAAGCCGAACATCGTTTTCATCCTGGCCGATGATCTCGGCTGGGCGGATCTGGGCTGCTACGGAAGCGCATTTCACGAGACGCCGAGTCTTGACCGCCTGGCGAAGGAAGGCATGCGCTTCACCGATGCCTACGCCTCCGCGCCTGTCTGCTCGCCCACGCGCGCGAGCATCCTGA
>JBAXCT010000313.1:0-2673 GCA_037141375.1 Chthoniobacterales bacterium
AATCGAATTTCAAGGCTCCCCTCCCGGCCCCCATCATTTATCTATCATGCGTATCATCTTGTCCAAATCCAGTCAGTACGTTTGCCTTGCTTTGGCCGCTGCGACGCTTTTTCAATCTTCAGCCCGCAGCCAAACCAACACCCCTGCGCCAGCAGCGAACCGTGGATTCGCCCATGATGTCTGTCTGTGGGTGGAAGACACAGCCATCCGGCCGAAGCAACCATTCGAGCTTGTTCCGGGCAAGGATGCGAACGGGTGGGCCTTTGTCATAGAGCCCTACGGGTGGTCTCCTGGCATGTACGGAAAAGTCGGGGTCGGAAGGCTCCCGGTCGGCAACGCGAACCTCAGCCCGATCGATATTTTGAAAACATTGAACTGGGGCGCATTTCTCCGCGGCGAGGTTCGCAAGGGGCGCTGGGGAGTCCTCGCCGACGGGTTCTATGCGAAGTTTTCCACCAGCGGCAACCCGCAGGACAGCCTGTATAAATCGTTGTCGGCGGAAACCCAGCAGAGCATGGTCTCGCTCGCGCTGGCGTATCGAGTGCTCAGCGACAAGCGTTTCTACGGGGACATCTACGCGGGCGGACGATTCAACTACCTCGGCGCATCCGTCTCCGGCCAAGTCAACCGTCAGGGCGTCGAGGAACTGAGCCAGCGCCTGATCAATACAGCCGCAGTCCGCTTCGCCCCCGGCTTGCTGGCCAAGTATCCCGGTCTGCAGAGCATCCCCGCCTCGACCTGGCAAAACGCTAAGGCCGCAGCCGTGCGCGAACTCTCCGACCGCATCGAGGAAAAGCTCCCGACGTCCGCTGCGTCAGATTGCTGGTGGATCGATCCGATCATCGGACTTCGTGGCCAGGTGAATTTTACGCGTTGGCTTTTTGCTGCTGGCCAGGCGGACGTCGGCGGCTTCGGGGTAGGATCGCAGATCACCTGGAACATGCAGGCCACACTCGGAGTGAACTTCTCCCGCAACATCGCGCTCGAGACAGGTTACCGCTACATGTATATCGACTACGATCGGGACAATCTTCTCTACAATGTGAATATGCCCGGCATTTTTACCGGCCTGATATTCAAATTCTGACGCCTCACCCCGGCGCGGCTTGGAGCAAGAAAGATTGGAAGAACGGGCTCGCCGCATACTATGCCCGCCATGGGTCAAACTTCCCTCCGGGTGCTGCGTACAGCTCTTCGCGCCTTGCTCTGGATTATCGGGCTTCTGCTGATGGTCTGGGCCACCGCCGCACTTTCGTTTGATTTCCCTGTTGCTCCTTCGGCCGTTTCACTTGGCTTCGTCGTCCTCGTAGGCGCACTGAGCCTCGGACTGCGCCGGAAACGATGGGCCCCGCTCATCCCCCTCGCCGCCTTCGCCTGCGTGCTGGCGTGGTGGCTGTCGCTGCGCCCCTCCCTCGACCGCGATTGGCAAGAGGATGTCTCTCGCCTCGCCTACGCCGAAGTCGAGGGTGGAACCGTGACGATGCACAATGTGCGCAACTTCGATTATCCGCGGGGAAAAAAGCAGGTCCCGCGTTGGGAGACTCGCACATTTTTCCTCTCCGATGTCGAGGGCATGGACATCGCGGTCAACTACTGGGGATCCCCGTGGATCGCCCACCCGATCATCATCTTCCGCATCCGCAACCAACCTCCTCTCGCCTTTTCCATCGAAACACGACAGGAGAAAAGCGAGAAATATTCACCGATCGCGGGCTTTTTCAGGCACTACGAACTGATCGTGATAGCCGGCGATGAGCGCGACCTGCTGCGGGTCAGGACTGGATACCGCGCAGGCGAAGACATTTACCTCTACCGCGCGACAACTGCCCCCACTTTGGTCAGGACTCGCCTGCTCGAATACATCCAAACTATCAACCAACTGAACCAAAAAGCGCGGTGGTATAACGCCGTAACCACCAACTGTACCACGGCCATTCACAGGATGCAGCAAGAGCATGTCCTCCCGCTTGATTGGCGCCTGCTGATTAACGGCAAAGGTGACGAAATGCTGTATTCACTCGGGCTGATCGATAAAGCCGGGCTGTCCTTCCCCGAACTGAAGCAACGCGCGTATATCAATCCCGCAGCGCTCGCCGCCCACGATGATCCGGACTACTCCCGCCTCATCCGTGTCGGGCGGCCGGGTTTCGTGGCGAGCGAAACCTCCCCCCGCGAGATGGTGCTCATCCCCGGCGGCGAGTTCACCATGGGATCCGATGCGGACTATGCTTTTCCCAACGAGCGCCCCGCGCACGCCGTCACCGTCGCGCCGTTCTACATCGATCGGGATCCGGTCACCAATGCGGACTTCGCGAAGTTCGTCGAGGCCACAGGATACAAGACCGTCGCGGAGCGTCCGGTCGACTGGGAGGAGATAAAAAAGCAAGTGCCTCCCGGCACGCCCAAGCCGCCGGATGAGATGCTGCAACCGGGGTCGCTGGTCTTTGAGCCAACCGAGGGACCGGTGGATTTGCGCGACATGGCCGCATGGTGGCATTGGACTGCTGGCGCTTCTTGGCTTCAGCCGGAAGGCCCGGGTAGTTCCATCGAGGGACGTGACAACCATCCGGTGGTCCAAGTGGCATGGGAGGACGCCAAGGCCTACGCCGAATGGGCAGGCCAGCGATTGCCAACGGAGGCCGAGTGGGAATTTGCGGCTCGCGGCGGAAAAAA
>JBAXCT010000314.1:0-2673 GCA_037141375.1 Chthoniobacterales bacterium
AGGCATTCCCCCAGTCCCCTCCGCTAGGGACGTGCAGATCGACCGTCGTGCAGTCAGCGATGGATTCCGGCATGACGCCAATTTGCCCCCCAGCCCCCCGGCGTCAATTTCTACTTTTGCCCTGCGCGCTCCGAATGCGTAGTGTCGTCGGTTCCCATGGGTCAGGATTACAAGAAAACGCTCAATCTCCCGCGCACCGACTTCCCGATGAAGGCCGGTCTCACCGCGCGCGAACCACAACAACTCGCCGCGTGGGAAAAGGACGGCATCTACGCCCGCATCCAGGAAGCGCGCAAAGACAGCCCCGCTTTTGTCCTCCATGACGGCCCGCCCTTTGCCAACGGCGACGTCCACATGGGCACCGCGCTCAACAAAATCCTCAAGGATCTCGTGGTAAAATCGAAGACGATGGCCGGATTCCGCGCGCCGTTCGTGCCGGGATGGGACTGCCACGGATTGCCAATCGAATTCAAGGTGGTCAAGGAGACCGCTGGTCTCACGCCGGTGGAAATCCGCAAGCGCTGCGAGGCCTACGCGCGCAAATACATCGACCTGCAGCGCGAGCAGTTCCGCCGCCTCGGCGTCTTCGGCGACTGGGATCGTCCGTATCTCACGCTCGAACCCTCCTACGAGGCGGACATCCTCCGCGCCTTCTCCGTCTTCGTCGAAAAAGGTCTCGTCTACCGCAGCAAGCGGCCCGTCCTGTGGTCTTATGGCGCACAGACCGCCCTCGCCGAGGCGGAGGTCGAATACAAAGACAAGGAATCTCCCGCCGTCTACGTCGCGTTCCCCGTGGCGTCCGGCGGAAACCTGCCCAGCAGCGCAGCCGTGGTCATCTGGACCACCACGCCTTGGACGCTGCCCGCCAATCTCGCCATCGCCGTCAGCGCAAAACACGAATACGTCGTCCAGCCGTTCACCAAGGATGGTGATACGCGCACTCTTGTCATGGCCGCCGAGCGCGTCCCCACCTTCACCGCGGAGACCGGCTGGCAGCCCGTCGGCGAAGCGACCAAACTTTCCGGGGCCGAGCTCGAAGGCACCGTGGCACGCCATCCGTTCCTCGATCGCGAGTCACCGGTCTTCAGCGCGGACTTTGTCACGATGGATACCGGCACCGGCTGCGTGCACATCGCACCGGGGCACGGCGCGGATGACTTTCAACTCGGCCGGGCCAAAGGGCTCGACATCCTCTGCCCCGTCGACGACCTCGGCCGCTTCACCGCCGAATGCGGCGTGGATGGGTGGGTCGGCAAGCCGGTCTTTGAGGCCAATCCTCTGGTCGTCGAACACGTGAAATCGACGGGTGCGCTGCTCGGCGTCTTGCCCTACCAGCACTCTTATCCGCACTGCTGGCGATCGAAGACACCGATCATTTTCCGCACGGTGGAACAATTTTTCATCCGCATCGACGACCTGCGCGCCGATGCCCTGCGCGCAATCAACGAAACCAAGTGGATCCCCGAATGGGGCCTCAAACGGATCACCGGCACGGTCGAGTCGCGTCCGGACTGGTGCATCAGCCGCCAGCGCAGCTGGGGCGTGCCGCTGCCCGTGTTCTACTCACCGCAGGGCGAACCGATCCTCGACGCAGGCCTTGTGCGCCGGGTGGCCGACCTCGTGGAAAAACGCGGCACGAACGCGTGGTTCGAAATGTCCGACGCCGAACTCGCTGCCATGTTCGGCCTGCCAGCCGGTACGACGCGCGGACACGACACCATCGATGTCTGGATCGACTCGGGCGTGAGCCATCAGGCCGTGCTCCGCCGCCGACCGGAGCTCCACTACCCTGCGGACCTGTATCTCGAGGCGACCGACCAACATCGCGGGTGGTTCCAATCCTCGCTCATGACTGCCATCGCGATCGAAGGCGGTTCGCCCTACAAGACATGCCTCACCCACGGCTTCGTCGTCGATGTCGACACGCGGGAAAAAATTTCGAAGTCCGCGCAGGGCGGATACAAGAAACCCACCGAGGCCATGCATTTCGTGGAGAAATCCGGAGCCGATCTCGTCCGCCTGTGGGTCAGCAGCGTCAACTTCACCGACGACGTCCCTTTCTCCGAGGAAATGTTCAACCGCCTCGGCGACACCTACCGCCGCGTCCGCAATACTTTGCGCATCCTGCTCGGCAACCTGCAGGACTACGATGCGTCCGCCGCGACCGAGCCGACCGCGATCGACCGCTGGATCCTCGCGCGCCTGGCCGGAGTCGAAGACACCTGCCGCGAGGCCTACGAGAAATTCGAGTTCCACCGCGTCTACCACGCACTCAACCAATTTTGCGCGGTCGACCTGAGCAGCCTCTACGTGGATATCACGAAGGACCGCATGTATTGCGATGCCCCGAACAGCCCGCGCCGGCGCGCCACGCAGGCCGCTATGCACGAGATCCTCTCGTCCCTTATCCGTCTCATCGCGCCCATCCTCGCCTTCACCGCAGAGGAGGCGTGGGGATATTTCCGTCCGGGCGAATCCGTGCACCTCCAGCTCTTCCCCGCCAAACGCGAGGCGGACGCCACCGCCCTCGCCGACGGCGAGCGGCTCATGCAGCTGCGTTCCGTCGTCTCGCAGGCTTTGGAGAAAGCCCGCGCCGAAAAAATTATCACCAACAATCTCGAGGCCGCCGTCACCCTGCAAGTTGCCGACGCCGCATGGTTGGAGCAATGGAGG
>JBAXCT010000315.1:0-2653 GCA_037141375.1 Chthoniobacterales bacterium
GATCCTCCCGACCCACCGCAACCGGAATGAATTGGTCGATCACTGCAGAGGAAAGGGCACGTAGCAGGTGGGAGATGACAGATAGCGGATCCGCCTTCAGGTTCGCGCTTGCGAATGGTTACGGCGTGACAAGTGGGTGGAGTGAAAGGTAGCAGGTGAAAAGTGGAAGGTGCGAAAGCGGAGAGCGAGGGACTGGGAGCGGGGCAAGACGGAAAAATCTGAAATGCTGACAAACTGAAACGCTGAAAGATGCCAGAGGGCGGAGAGCAGGAGTGGGGAGCTATTGAAACCCAACGACTGTGTAACTGCCCGGTTGGACAGACCCGAGAACTTGAATGATCTGCGGGATGATCGGCTGCAACAGAGGCCATCGGTTGGTTGGCAGCTCGACAATAGCTATCAGCCTCCCGGCAAGATTCTGTTGGTATCGCAGGTTTTTGTCTGCAACGACAAAGACATCAAACCGCACCTCGGCCAGACCCAGCAATTCTCCGTTGGAGAAACCCCGCCACCCGCAGCCTTGAACAGTTTCGACCTGGTGCCCTCGAAAGTGGCCAGCCAGCGGGTGCGGCACATTCTCATCGAAGAGAATCCTCACGCGGCTTCTTCGAGCATCCGCAGGAAGGTTTCCGCGTCCTCACGCTCCACAGAGGGAAAAAATTCCAAGAATTGCTCCAGCGAAAAACCGTCAGACAGATAATCGATCAGAGTCTGGGCCGGCACTCTGGTTCCGCGGAATACGATCGCTCCGCCGAGCACTCCGGGGTCGGACGCCACAGGGCTGTGGAGTAATGTAAACACACTGTCAGCTTACAAGCACACAACTGTTGAAGCAACATTTGTCAAAGCTCGCCAGCGCACCGATTCTCGCGAAGCGCCGTTGTATGGGGCAGCACCGTGACGAGGGCCAGTTCGTCATCCAGCGGATGGGGTCAAGATGGAAGTTAGTAGATGGCTAATAGCGGAGGGCAGAAAGAAAAGACTGAAAAGCTGAGCCGGAGTGAAACGAAGACAGCGTGAGGGTCGCCGCGGCGACTAAACAACCGAGGGCAAACGCTGAAAGATGAGCCGAGCCGAAGCCGCGGAGGACCGAACGAAGAAGGGGCGAAACCTTACCCGTGCACGACCAAGGACGTGCGGTTGAGTTCAAGAAAATTCGAGTCGGCAAACGCCTCGACGATCTCGCCAGAGTGCCGGTGCAATGCATCGAGGAGGTATTCGTTTGTGATGTTGCCGGTCGCGATGAAGAGCAGTTTGGCCGGGTCTCCCCGGAGGATGTGGCTATTCACGAAATCGTCGTCCTTCGAGACGACGATCATACCGTCTTCACGGGCAAGTCTCCTAATCTCCTCGTCGGCCGTGGCGTTTTCTTCCGGCAGTTCCGCAGTGTGGATCGCTTCATGTCCGAGAGCTTTCATTTCCGCCGCCAAGGCACGTGGAAGCTGCGCATCCACCAAAAATCTCATGCGGCAAGCGGCTCGATCTTTTTGATGCGACTCATTCTGGCGGCAAACGCAAAAGCTGCTTTGAGATCATCCTCTTCCAGATCTGGGTAGTCTCGGAGGAAACCCTCCTGAGTGGTCGGACCGCTGAGCATTTCGAGAATAAACTCGATGGGATAACGCAATCCGCGGATGCAAGGTTTCCCGTGGCAAATGCGCGGATCCATCGTGATTCTGGAGAGCAGGTCGGTCTCGGACATGCCCGCATTCAAGCACTTTGCGACCCGAATGCAAAGGAGGGATGAGAGCTTGGAGCTTGGAGCGAGGGAGGGCTGGAAGAAAAAGCTAAAATGCTGAAAAATGAAAAGCTGTAAGATGACAGATGGAAAATGGTCGATGACAGATGGTGAAGGGATTGACGGTTAGAGTTTGGAGCGCAGAGCAAAGAGCAGCCGGCGGCCTTCAGTCCAGCTTGCGAAGATCCTGCAGAAATTGCAGCGGCAGGCACACAGTGAAGTCATCGTAGACTGCTCGCAGATCAAGCAAATGCGGGTCGTAGCTCACCAAGTGGCTTGCTTCCCCGTTGATTGCGCACAAGAGGAAATGCACATCATCGAAATCGGCAGGATAATGCCGGAGATGGAAAAACCGGATCTGCACAGCCTCCGATAGCACATAAATTGAGGAAAGGAACCGGAGGATCTCTTGCGGAAGTTTACCAATCGATAAAAGTTTTTCGGCATACTCGGAAACTACGTCATCTGTAACGAGAAGCACAAAATCGCCCGCAAGCCACCGCCGGATGATTTCGCGATTGGGACTGTCAGGGTTTGACGAGTTTTCGGCGGCCAAGACAACGTTGGTGTCGAGCACAGCGCGGATTTCCATACGGGGCGCTATGCTCTCAGCGTTGCGAGAAATTCACCGACCTCCTCGGCGATCCGGGCACGATCGAAACCCTCTGCCTTCATTCTTTCCGCGGCCACGCGTGCTTTCTCGACAAATTCGAGAGTCTGCGGGCTGAATCGCTTCTGTCGCCGGGCATGCAAAACGGCCTCTGCCTGGATGAAACGCACGATACGCTCATCAAGGTCGGGAATATCTCTGACCTTGTCAGCCAGATCGTCCGGCAATTCGAGTATTTTGGTCATGGAATCATCTTATGCCGCGCGCACTTGTCGGCAAGGGCCAAGCGCAGGAACACTTGCTAA
>JBAXCT010000316.1:0-2639 GCA_037141375.1 Chthoniobacterales bacterium
ATCGGGGAGACGATCGAGGACCGTGTTGAAGAATCCCATGACAAGCAACTGCTGGGCCTGCTCCGGGCGGATACCTCGGGCCAAAAGATAGAACAGCTCGCGATCATCGACCTGGCTGGTCGTCGCGCCGTGGGTGCAGCGCACATCGTCGGCCTCGATCTCCAGACCCGGCATCGAATTCGCCTCGGCCTCGTCGCTCAGCACGATGTTGCGGACCTTCTGGTATGCGTCGGTCTGGTGCGCGCCGGGTTCGACGCGGATGACGCCGGAGAAAATCGTGCGACCTTTGCCGGTCAGCGCATTCTGGTAGAGCAGGTCGCTGGTGGCGCGCGGCTTGGCGTGATCTTGGAAGGTGCGCTGGTCGATCACCTGGTCGCCAGCGGCGAGATTTACCGAAAGCATATCGCTACGGGCGCCCTCGGCGACCATGCGGCTGTAGCTCTCGTTGCGGACAAAATGACCGCCGAGATTGACCTGCATACCGAGGCACGAGGCCTCGCGGCCGACGGTCGTGGAATTGAGATGGAAGGCCACGGTGCCGAGGCTCCATTGCTGGATCGCGACATAGTTGAGCTTCGCCCCCTCCTCCACCACCAGATCGTTGACCCCGCAGGCGAAGGCCGTGGCGTCGTCCGCGCTGCGGAAACAATCGACGACCGTCGCCTTGCTGTGGCGCTCGCAGACGACCAGCGTGTGGGGGAAGACGGCGGAATTCTTGCCCTCGACCCAGTGGAAAATTTCGATCGGGTGCGGGACCTCGAGATCTTTCGGCACGCGGACGAAGACGCCGTTGACCGGCCCGGAGCGGTGCAGGGCCGCGTATTTGCGCGAACCGAGCTTCGCCTCCTGCGCCATGAAATGTTTCTGCACGAGGTCGGCATGCTTGGCCGCCGCCTCTTCGAGCGTGGTGACCACAAGACCGGCCGCGAGCAGGTCGGCCGCAGGCGCGTTGGCGGCCAGCAGGCGGTTGTTTCCGAAGATAAAGCGGGCAGAAAATTCGCCGAGACCGGTCGAACACGCCACGAGCGATGACGCGTCGGAGACCGCGGCAGGATAGCGGTAGGCGTCGAGTTCAAGCGCCTTCACGTTGGAGAAGCGCCAGTACTCGCTCTTGGCAACCGGAGCGGGCAGAGCCTGGAATTCCTCCCAGCCGCGGTGGCGCGACTCGACGAACCACGCGGGCCAGTTTCCTTCGACGATGGCGCCTTCCATCAAAGGGACGCCGGATGACATGGTGACAGTCTTTTGCACGGGTGATCCTTCCGGCGGCCTCAGCCGACCGATCCTTCCATCTCGAGATCGATGAGGCGCTTGAGCTCCACGCTGTATTCCATGGGGAACTCGCGCACGAGGTCGTTGATGAATCCGTTCACGCTCAGGCTCATCGCCTGCCCCTCGGTGAGACCGCGCTGCTGCATGTAGAAAATCTGCTCGCTGCTGACCTGGCTGACGCTCGCCTCGTGCTGCACGGCGTTGCCCGTCCCGCGCACCGTGATGGCGGGATAGGTGTCGGTGCGGCTGTTCTGGTTGATGAGCAGGGCATCGCACTCGGTGTTGTTCTTGCAGCCCTTGAGATGCTTGGGCACGTGGACCAGCCCGCGGTAGGTCGCGCGGCCCGTGCCGACGCTGATCGACTTCGACACGATGTTGCTCGTCGTGTCGTCGGCCGCGTGGATCATCTTCGCGCCGGTGTCCTGGTGCTGGCCATCGCCGGCCAGTGCGATGGAGATCACCTCGCCGCGCGCCCGCGGGCCCTTCATGACGACGCCCGGATACTTCATGGTGAGGCGCGAGCCGATGTTGCAATCGATCCACTTCACCTCGGCGTCCTCCATGGCCAAGCCGCGCTTGGTCACGAGATTGAACACATTGTTGCTCCAGTTCTGCACCGTGATGTATTGGATCTTCGCGCCCTTGAGCGCGACGAGTTCGACCACCGCGCTGTGCAGTGTGGCGGTGTCGAACTTCGGCGCGGTGCAGCCCTCCATGTAGGTGAGTTCGGCCCCCTCGTCGGCGATGATGAGCGTGCGCTCGAACTGACCGAAGTTCTCGGCGTTGATGCGGAAATAGGCCTGCAGCGGGTGCGTCACCTTTACGCCGGGCGGGACGTAGATGAACGAACCGCCGCTGAAGACGGCGCTGTTCAGCGCGCTGAACTTGTTGTCGCCGGTCGGGATGACCTTGCCGAACCACTTGCGGAAAATTTCCGGGTGCTCCTTGAGCCCGTCGGTACTGCCGACAAAAATAACGCCCTGCTTGCCGACCGCCTCCTTGATGTTCGAGTAGGCCGCCTCGCTGTCGAACTGCGCCTCGACCCCGGCGAGGAACTTGCGCTCCTGCTCGGGGATGCCGAGACGCTCGAAGGTTTTCTTCACGTCGTCCGGCACCTCGTCCCACGTGCGCTTGGGCTTCTGGCCCTGCGAGAGATAGTAGCGGATGTTGTCGAAAATGATGTTCTCGAGATCCTTCGACGCCCAATGCGTGGGCATCGGCTTCTCGAGGAATTTTTTCAGCGCATCCTGGCGGAACTGACGGATCCAGTCAGGCTCGCCTTTGACGTCGCAGATGTAGTCGATTGTCTTCGGGGTAAGGCCCGTGCCCGCGTCGAATTCGTAGTCGACGTTGTAGCGGAAGTTCCC
>JBAXCT010000317.1:0-2626 GCA_037141375.1 Chthoniobacterales bacterium
TGGCATTTGTCGGGAACACGCGCGTTGGCTTTCAGCCGAGCCAGCAAATCCCGGTCGCGCACAAGTTGCATGATCGCATCGGCAATCGCTTCAGGCGTCACATCAGCGAGAACAAGGCCCGACACGCGGTCTTCCACAACTTGACCGCAATGAGTTGAGGCGATCACTGGCAGACCATGACCCAGAGCTTCGAGTTGCGTGAGACCAAAACCATCCGAAAGCGTCGGAAAAAGAAAAACATCCGAGTCGCGATAAAGCCTTTCCGCCGTGGTGCGATCCACCGGGCCGAGAAATCTCACATGGGACATAGCACCGATATCCTTCGGCACACGCACGCCAATAGGTCCGGCAAATATGAATTCGACAGGTTCGTTTTTTAGCTGTCTGGTCGCGTCGAACAACTGGCCCACGCCTTTAGTTAAGTTCACACTGCCGAGAAACAGCGCTTGCAGCCTCCGGCTACCGCTTGTGACTTGTGATATGTGACGTGTGGCGAGTGGATTTGCTGAAGACTGAATACTGCCAGCCGAGTCTTCGAGACAGGCCTGTGTCAGGCCAACTGATACTGCCGACTCCGCTCGTTCGTAAACGAGAGGAATCTCCACGAGTTTGGCGGCAGGCACACCAGCTTCGATCCAGATCTTCTTTGACCATGCCGAGTTGACCACAATGCGGTCGGCCAACTCGATTTCCTCGCGGAGGCCTTCCCAGTATTCCAAGGGTGCCTGCGCCTCCTCCAATGCCAGTTGCGGGTATTGAGAGATGGCTGCTTGCGTTATGATTTCGTGCATCCACCCTCCGTCGATAAGATCTAACACTGTGCTCATGCCACGCTCCTTCGCTACCCGGAAAGGCCATTTCGCGTTGTAGCTGTAGGAAAACACGGTGTCCGCCTCAACGAGTTCTAGTTGCCGCGCGCACCATTGGCCGAACCAACTAATACGGAGCATGCAGGACTGCCACGAATCCAACCGCCCCAACCGCACGCGGGTTTCATACGCAAAACGTCCAAAATTGGCCCGGTGGATCAGATTACCAGGGATGCCATCGTGACGTCTCGCGGCCAAGGCTGGCGCGAGGGGCTGCAGCAGGCGTGATTCCAGCGGCGTCATCCAAGTATCCACCAGCAAAGAGGACAACTTTCCCGCCCGGTGCAGCGCAAGCGGTACGGCGTAATGCTCCCGCGATCCTAATTGGCAGCAAATCCAAGACATCTATGAAGTGACGAGTGGCGAGTGAAAAGTGACAAGTAACAACTACTCAGTCTTTTTCTGGCAGAGCTTCTCCGCCAAGCGGGTTGCAAGACTGAGCGCGACGAAAGTCGTGTTCGCATTGCTCGCCGTGCGGAAAGTTGCCGCACCGAGCACGTGAAGGTTCTCTGTCCCGAAGACTTTAAGGTCGGTATCCACAACTCCGTCCGCCTCGGACCAGCCCATGCGAGCACCTCCGACATGGTGGTAGTTGTCCTCCAGGGCGCGGAAAAATGCTTCGTCTTGGGAGAGCAATCCTTCGAGGACGCGCAACTCGGCAAGCCCGGCTTCACGCAGAGCCTCGCGGCATCGGTTCGCAAAGTCTCTCATCGCGGGGAACTCTTCGCGCCCAAGCTTCCAGTCCAAAAGAACCTTGGGCAATCCGTAGGCATCCTTGATCGCCGGATCGATGGTGATTCGACTGTCGCGCAGTGGCGTCTGTTCGCTTTGCAGGACAAAAGAAATCTTCGATCCGCTTGGCACGAACACGCGGTTGTTGATCATGTAGCGCCACATCAGCGGCGGCAGATGCCGACCGCATGCGACGAGGTTGCGGAGAAGTTCACCAACACCGGTGATCTTGCGACTATAGACGGCCGCCTTGAGAAACTGCTTGAGGAACACCAGGTTCTCCCCGATCGAACTTTCGAAGTGGAGCATGGCGTGCATGTTCAGCACGTGGTCGCGTTCCAAGGTGTCGTTGGTAAGCCGCAGCTTTGGTTGAAATTTCGAGCCACCCAGAACAATCGAGGAAAAGAGGTCGAAGAATTGTTTGCGGTTCTGAGGATGCACCGAGGCCACTCGACCGCCGATATGGTCTTGGAAATAGCGTCCAACGTTGTCGTTTTCCCGCCATGGCGCGATCCAGTCAGTCTGCCGCGCAGCATGAAGAAGAAGCCGCGAGATCTCGATCGTGCCGGCGGCCAGGATGAATTCTCTCCCACTGATCCGGTGCTGCGCTTTCTTCGCGTCGAGCACATGGACGGCATCAATTTGCCCGCCCGCTCCGGAGAATCCAGTAACGACATGTCCGAGGAGGACTTTGATGCTGGGGTTTTCCTCCAACTCTTTCCGGAAGGCACCGGCCAAGCTGGGAATCTTCAGCCATCGCGTAAGAAAAATCTCCACTCCGTGACCGAAGTTTGGGACATCCGTTTTGAGACCCTTGAAAACATCACGATCGGCCAGCATTTCTGCAGGAATACCGAGATTCCGGTAGGTCGGCTCGTAGTAGCGGGCAACCTCCTCATAAGTGATCGGCCACTTGGAATCGGGCAGCCATTCGCGCCCGGCGAAATCGGCTCTCTGGAACTCGACCAACTGGCCGCCCCACAGATTGCTCGTGCCGCCGAGACTTTTGCTACGTCCGATCTTGA
>JBAXCT010000318.1:0-2596 GCA_037141375.1 Chthoniobacterales bacterium
CGCGGGCGTAGTAGGTCGTGCCCGGGCTCAGGCCGGTGACCGCCTGCGAAGTCCCAATGACCGTAAGGTCTTGGGTCACGTAGCTGGCGAAGGAGGACGAGGACGAAACATCCAGCCGGTAGCTGGTCGCACCGCTCACTGCGCCCCAGTTGACCGTGAACCCGGTGGAAGTGACCGACGAGAAGGTCGGCGGCGTTGGCGTCGGTGGTGCTGTGAGTCTCATGACTCCGGAGCCGAGCACAGTGCACGATTTAAGATCAAACTCAGCGGTCTCATCTCCCGTGCCTGCTGTTTTCAGGTTGTATCGAACAGCACCGGAGAGAGGAACTTCCGAGTAGGCGCTGATGCCAGCGAGATTCACCTCGCACACTGCTTTAAGCTGGTCATCCAGCGTAATTATGGCGTTCTCGCCATCTCCGAGTTCTGCAGCTACGGGCGATTCTTGAAGTTCATCGCCTCCAGGACAGCTTCCCGTTTTCGCCTTAACGGACCATGTCACCGTCGCAGAGCTGCGGCCAGCTGCCCAAGCAATGGTAAGCGCACCGCCATCCAGGAGGAAACGGGCCGACTGCTTGCCGGGAACGTATCTAGGATCGTCGTTGAGACTCGCTTCAAAAGACCAACCTCCGACACTGATCGAAATGGGTGTGTTCTCATTAATGCCGTCAAGGTCCTCAGCGGTAAGAATCAGCTTGCCCCGTGCGGTGAACGACCCGGTTGCAATCTGATCATAGGAAACGGCGCCTTCTTCGGGAGTCGCGACGATGCGATCCGCATAAGCCTCGCGAAACGAAACTGGGTTGGCCAAAACGGTGGTCGAGGCGCGAGCACTGAAAATCCCCAAGCAGAGCAAAAAAGCGGTGGCGAGGAAGGACCGAGGCATGATTTGCATGTTAACAAAAATACCCAAGCGGAGCCCCCCGCTGCAAGCCAAATTGACAGGCCATCCGCGCAGACCAAGTATTTGACCCTAGGGGAGTTCGTTCGGCGCAGCTACTTTGGACTCTGGTTGCCCTCCAGTCTCCCCGCCCAGAGTTGCTATCAGCATAAAAACCAACCACAACCAAACAGCCAGTAGAACTTCAGGTATGGTTTGTCCGAGATATTGTCAAAAGTTGTGTTTCTGGGGTTTCGCCGGTGTAATTTCTGGCGTGGGTAAAGAGGGTTGGTTAAGCGGCTATTTCTTGGTTGGTTGGTGGGTGGTTGGGTTTGCTCGATGCCATCCTCGAAGCGTACGCTCTTAGCCGTAACCATGCAAAACATGCTGCCTTTTCCGGCACTGCCACAGCGGTGCGCCTAGGCGAGAGTTAACTAACTGTTTGGTGAGCGTCTCTGCGCACCAGCGGAGAAAAGGATGCGGCGGTGGGGACACCGCCGCTACACCTCCACACGAGATTGTAGCAACTGTGTTTTTAAGCGGCCAGGGGATCGGGTGTTTTGAGGATGGAGTTGAGGTGAGTGGTGAGTTTTCTGGCGCAGGCGATGAGGGCGACTTTGCCGGGTTTACCGTTGGCGCGCAGGCGCTGGTAGAAGTCAGCCAGGGGCGATGATTTTTTCCGGATAGCGCTCAAGGTGGCCATGTAGAGGACGCGGCGCAGTTGGGCGCGACCGCCTTGGACAAAGCGCAGGCCGTGTTTTTGGCCGCTGTCTTTGGGGAAGGGAGCCAGTCCGCAAAGGGCAGCCATCTGCTTGCGGTTGGATTGGCCCAGTTCTGGTAGTTCGGCCACCAGGGTGGAAGCAGCCACTAGGCCGATGCCGAACTCGGCCAAAAGCCGCTGGTAGCGGGCGGACAACTCGGGACAAGAAGCGATCTCGGTGGCGATCTGCGCTTCGAGCTCTTCCAAGAGGGCATCGGTTTGCCGGCGGCGCTTTTGGTAAAGGCGCTTGAGTCGTGGGAGGACGACGTGTTCGAGCATGTTGGTCCAAGTGATGCGCTCTTTGACCAAGACCTGTCGGGCCCGCACCAACTCGACCACACGTTGGCGCACTGGCGAAGGTGGCCGCGCGGCCGGCGGCTGCATGGCCAAGGCAAACTGCCTGATCATGGCGGCATCGATCGAGTCGGTCTTGGCGCGTTGACCACGGGCTTTGGCAAAAGCCCGCACGCGGGCGGGGTTGACCACCGAGACAGGCACCTTGGCCGCATGGGCCAGAGTGACCAGTGTTCTTTCGTAACCTCCGGTGGCCTCGAGCACCAAATGGCTATCGGCCGGGAGTTGTTGGAGCCAGGTCATCAGGGCCTTGGCTTGATTGGGGCAGCTCAACGCCGCTTGGGCGGTGTCGATCTGCAGGGTCTTTTTGCTGACATCGATTCCTATGTAGTTGATAGTTTTCATTGGCTCAGGCTTGTCGATTCGAGCTCCAGCCGGGGGGGCTAACGCCCCCCGACTGTGCTCCGGCAACTGTTCGAGTTTGGTGAAAAAGAACCCGGGCTGGACCAAAGCTACAAATCAGGCTCGGCTAAAAAGCCGGCCTCAGCGGCGGCACGGTCACAACCCGGATCGCAAGGGCGGTGTTGCGAGCACCGCCTTTGCTCTTCGGGCTACTCGCCCGAAGCTTCTCTATGTATATCAGGTCAGGAAGAGACAAGCGGCGG
>JBAXCT010000319.1:0-2586 GCA_037141375.1 Chthoniobacterales bacterium
AGCCAAGCGCGAAGAGGGCGGGTAGAAATCGCGTCACCATGACGTGCAGTGGATGGCACTCGCTATCTTTTGTCAACGCGGTGTCCGCAGCCCCACACGAAACCGCTCGACAAGGCCGCAGGCTCAAAGGAAGAGTAAATCGTCTGCCGCCATAATTATTAAAGCGAGGCGCCAGGCAATACACCCGCTGTTCCTCCTCCTCATGAAAACATCTTCTATCTGGTGCCTCTTTCCCATGGCGTTCGTCGCCACCATCGCCGCGGTTTTCGCCGAGGGCAACGAATCGACTCACTGGCGAGCCTTCAAGGAGGCGCAGGATCGTTCACCCGTGGAGATCTTGACGGATTTCTCCTACGCCGGTTACGAGCATGGGGAAAAAGCGATCCCGAATGTCTCCGGCCCGGAGTTCAAGGTGACCGATTACGGCGCGGTGGCGAACGATGAGGTCTGCGACGAGGAGGCCATCCGCAAAACGGTCGCCGCGGCCGAAGCGGCGGGCGGCGGGGTTGTTCTGTTTCCACCGGGAAAATTTCTCGTCTGGTGCGACCGCAACAAAGCAGAACCCATCCGCATCGGCACTTCGGGCGTGGTGATCCGCGGCGCAGGCGCTGCCGCCGGAGGCACCCTCATTCGCTCGGTCCACTCCGGCTACCGCACCGGTCCGTATCCCGTGCCGAAAGGAACCAAGGATGCGGAGGGCAAAGATGACTGGTCGAAGATTGCCTACATTTTCATGTTCGAGCCTGCACAATCGGCCGGCAAAAAAGCTGGCTCCGTCGCGGTGGCGGGGGCGATCAAGCGCGGCAGCTTCGAGGTTCCGCTCAAATCAGGCGAGGGATTCAAGCCCGGCGATTGGGTGGTCCTCGACGCGAAAACCCACAAGCTCGATGCCGAGCTTCTCGCGGGCTTGGTCCCGGATCCGACCTGGAAGCGCGTCATTCAGGACGGCTGCGGCATGAGCGAGATGCACCGCGTCAAAGAAGTGCGCGGCAATGTGCTCGTTTTGCAGGAGCCGATTCTGCTCAATCTCGGCGAGGATTTCGGGGTCAAGGTGTCCCGCGCCTCGGTGATCGAGCAGGTCGGAGTGGAGGACATCGCTTTGCAGGGCGGCTGGCGCGGCGCGTTCGCGCACCATCGTTCGGCCCTCGATGACGAGGGATGGGATGGCATCCAGTTCAAGGGCGTGGCCAATGGCTGGGTCCGGCGCTGCGCCTTCCTCAATCTCAACACCGGGATCTATCTGCGCGGATCGGTCTGCTGCTCCTTGCTGCAAAATCGCTTCGCGGGAAACGTCGGGCACTATGACACGGCGATCCGCTCGGATAGTTCGTTCGATCTCACAGGTCTGACCGACGAGCAGGCCTCCGCCTGGCACGGTGCCTCGACGGGCAATCGCTCGGCTGGAACCGTCGTTTGGCGCTGGCGCATGGCCAAGAACATGACCGTCGACTCGCACGGGAATGGTCCTTACGCGACGCTCATCGATCGCGTGGACGGCGGCACCATGACCCGCAGCGGCGGTCCCGCACCTTCGTTTCCGAATCACCTCCTCTGGATGGTGTTTTGGAATTTTTCCTACGACGGCAACGATGAGCAGCCGGTCAATTTCTGGAACTACGAGAAGGGCAAGGAGGCGAAGTTCGTGAAGCCGCTCTTCGTCGGACTCCACGGCCAGCCGCTGGAGTTGAAGTCGGACGCACTCGCCGACAACGAATCACCCGGGACGCCGGTCACGCCCGAATCGCTCTATGAGGCGCAGTTGGAACTGCGTTTGGGCGAAATGCCCGAGTGGGTTGGGCAGGCGAAGACGGAATGGGAAACTTTCCAAGCACAACCGCTGCCGCCTTTCGCCGTGGACGACATCGCCAAGGGTGATTTTCACGAAGAGAATTTTTCACTCGGTGATCTTCTGAAAGATTGGGAGGGACAGATGGCTGGCCAAGAACTCGGCTGGGGCGCGCCGCTCGAGCTTCCGTCGCCCGTTCCCGAAGTCAGCCTGCACAAAGATTACGTCCTGCTGCGCACGATCCTGCAGGCGATGGCGACCTATGCGAGTCCGCTTCCGGCGAAAGACGATGCAAAGACCGCCGAGGCTGGAAAATCGGTCTATGCAACTCCTCCGCCGCTGAAAGTCGAGGTGATGGCAAACGACAAAGAGGTGACGATTTCCCTCCCGATCCAGTCCAACGCCAAGGCGCAAGCCAAGAACGAAAAGGCTTTGCGCGTGGCCAAAGAATTGGCCCCCGCCTGTGGCGCATCGCTCCTCGTCGAACCGTCCAGCCTCAAGCTCACCGTGCCGCGATAGACTGGAGCTGCTCTGGCGGGGATCTTCGGTTGACTGATCGATCGATCGGGATATCGCATGACGGGATGGAAACCGTCACCGTTTCGCCCAAATTTCAAGTGGTTATCCCGCAGAAAGTCCGTGAGTCCCTGGGGCTGCGTTCCGGCGAGAAAGCGAAGGTTTTGCCTTTCGTCATCGCATCGAGATTGTCCCGGCGCGCGATGATCTTTCTTCGAAAAAGTGTAAGGGGCTTTTTGTGTGTTAGTTGATGTCATGGTTGATTGAGGATTCGAACTCCAGCG
>JBAXCT010000320.1:0-2585 GCA_037141375.1 Chthoniobacterales bacterium
GAGGGGCTTGTAGCGATCGTATCGGCCTGCTCGCCCTGATGCTCTGGCCCCTCCGTCGCCGGTTGCGTGTGAAGCAAGCTCGGAGGCATCACTTAGCCGGAACGATGCATTTGAACCACAGCCGGAACGGAGTGAAGACGGCCCTTGGCAAATTACACCGATTTCACAGCGGAGGCTCGGCGACACGGCCCCAAGGCAAATGGTTTCCAGAGGAATGACGATCGATGACCGGCCTCTGGGGCCACTCACCAAATGGTGAGATGTCTGCCCGTAAACCCTCTGTCTCACATCCCTCTGTGATCAGTGCCATCCGTGCTATCCGTGGTTAAACTCTTCTGCATGGGTACGGCTAAGGTCGCTCTGCTCGACTTTGCTCTCTCTAAAAACTACGTTGCACGGCCTCATGAAAAAACTGCTGTCAGGGTGCGCTCTTGTTGTTTGCCTCGCCACTTGCGTTTGGGATGCCAACGCCCAGACCACGTATTCCGCCTTGGAGAACGTCGCGAACTTCGGGTGGCTCGACCAGAGAGAGCCGGAGATTGTCGAGGCCACCGGGCGAAATGGTTGCAATCCGACATCCTGGGTGAACCTGATGGTCAAGCTGCAAAACCAATACCCCGACACCTTCCAGACAGCCCTCGTCGGCGCCACGTATGAAGACTGGATCCAGTCTGCCGTTAGTTTATCCGGCCCATCCTACTTGAATACCACGCCGACTGAGGGGACAGACTCGGTGAATATTACTTCCGGCATGGAAAGCTACTTCCAGTCCAAAGGCTTTTTTGATTTTTCGGTCACCAAATATACTTATCCCCGGATGGTCGACCTGTATCAGTCCGCTTTGCTTTCGGCCACCGTGCAGTTGTTGCTCGCTCCCCTGCCGGGAAGCACCGCCACGATCGGACACGCGGTTTCTTTTGGCGGCTTCAACTGGACCAACACAAACAACTTGAGTTATGTCATTGAGGCGGATAACGCCACCATTTCGTTCGTTGATCCGCAAGATCCTTTGCATGGCGCCGAGGCGGGTTCCGGAGCGGGTTTCGCCAGTGCGCATGCTTGGGATGCTTTTGACGGGACAATTTATTTCTCGATAGCCCAGTATGCGGGCAACGACTATTTTATTCATTCGGCTTATGCTGTTGTTCCAGAGCCGACAACTTTTCATTGTTTTATCTTTGGCACCCTCGCCTTGCTTTTCGTTGTCTCTCGGCGGATGAAAATCGGGCGCTGCTCTCCCGCGACAAAACATCCGAGGTAGGGGCGGTCGCCGCGGCGACCATCCGCCGCTTTCGTGCGGAATGCATAAGGGTGGCTCGGGCCAGCAACCCCGACCGTGGGGAAGATGAGCGTGACCGTCCGCAAGAGGGACAGCAGACCTCTGCGCGCAGGCGGGACTACTTACTCAAAGGATTGAAAAGCTCCAACCCGGGGATGCCGGTGAAATCCGCGGTGTTGTTCGTGGCCAAGCACAGACCATGGCAAAGCGCCGTTGCGGCAATGATGGAATCTCCCAGCCTGATCTTGCGCGCTTGACGGAGCCGGATGGCCTCATCGATCACCTCCCTGTAGAGTTCGTAAGCGGTCAAGCGCGCGAAGACCGTGTCGAGCGCCTTCCGTTCCTCTGGCGCGAGATCTTTGCAGCCGTAGAATTCGATCAATGTGATGCTCGCCACCGCGTGGTCGTCGACGGCCAACAGTTCCACGGCTTGAGGCGAACTGCCATTGGACGCGTAGATGAGAATATTGCTGTCGAGCAGCATGCTAGCTGTTCGATTCGGCACGGCGCTCGTCACGGATCTCCCTTTGCCATACCGCGGGATCTTTGATGTCGCTGAATGTCCCCATGCGCGCTAGCGCTTCGAGAGCTTGCCTGACCTCGGTTGGGGAGGGGCGCTGGCCCACACTCTCCAATGTTGCCGTCACCTTGACTTTCGACGAACGCATCTCTGCCGGAGGCGGCAGGTGCAGCGTCCCATCCACATCGGGATCCAAGATGGCCGTGATGGTGCTCACGGTGCGAACCATAACCCTGGTGGCCAACACCCGCAAACAGGATTCCGGCCGTGAAAATATGGTTTCGACAGCGCAACTCAGCTGCGGCGACCGATTGAGCGACTTGCTTCTTCGGTTTGCCACACGCTCGGTCTGAGATCGCTCGTCACTCGTCACATTTCACCCGTCACTGCGGCTTTGCCGCACCCTGCTTTGGTGCCTCTGTGAGAGCGTTCGTTCCCTGCTTCGGGGTCCGGCGTGCTGCCGTCCCCGCCCTTTCCGCCCGAAAAAGCTGCCCCCGAACCCATTGCGTCGCGATTTGTGACAAATATGTAACGTTTTTGGCCCGCTTCGGCGCATCATTCTTATTGGACTGCTCCGAGTGAATAAGGTATGGACCTACCTGCCATTTCCTCATGGCTGCTGCTCATGAGGCTCCCCCGTTGTGGCACAGCGCAAACTTTCGTGGCCCCAAACCACGAGCACAGGACCAGAACCACCGCATAAAACATGAAAGCACTAAAATACAGCCCGTCGTTTTTCCTCGTTGCAACTCTGCTTGCGTTGTTTTTCGCGAGCACGCCTCAGGC
>JBAXCT010000321.1:0-2580 GCA_037141375.1 Chthoniobacterales bacterium
GTGGTGATTCCAAAAATATGCTCGAGCACAGGCAAGATACCGCTGACCAGAACCGCGGTTCCCACCCCCACGCCGAAGGCGGCGAGCGTCTGCCAACCGACGGTAGTGAGGCTCGCGGTGGAGAACTCGGAAAGCAGCTGCGGAAAAATGAGGCCGAAAATTGCGGAGAGCAGCCAGACGGAGAGGCCGACGTAAGCGCCGGCACGGATCAGCTGGCTGCGGCGGCGCACCTGCAGCGTGCAAAGCACCACGACCACGCCGGAGATGAGCGAGATGACAAGGAACCACGCGTCGATCGTCGGCATGAGGAAAGCGCCCCACAGGCTGACCAGCACCGCACCGAAAAGCCCGAGGTGACGGCCGAGAAGGACCGAGAAGACGAGCGGCGCGAGCGCGTAGGGAATGAGCAGCGGGACGAGTTGCACGTCGATGCGGCTGGTGTCGGCCAGCACGAGGAGGCCCTTGATCGTGGCGAGTTGCGTGAGGAGGATCCCGTAGATGAGCGCGAGGCTTGAGTTGCGGTAGAACGCCTGCGGGTGGTTAACCCAGAGTTGCGCAATCGAGATGGCGAAGACCAACAGGCAGACGAGGAGCTTGGTCTTCGGGGCATCTTGGGCCACCACCTCAAGCGCCGACGCGCCCGTCCCGGAGAAAACAAGCAGGCCTAAGCCGACGGCAAAGGCGGCGAAAATAACGAAACGCGTAAGCCAGCCTGTGGCCAAGGCCTCCCGCCAAGGTTTTTCCTCCACGGTGAGACGAGACCGGTTGCTGGCCAGGCCTTTTTTCACCAACTGCTGCCGATGAAAGAATTTGATCATAGGCGAGGCCAGGGCCCGCAGGGGCACCAAGCCAAATCAAGGTTCAATAATAGAAGGACATGGATGGGCGGGCAAGGCGCAGGATCAGGAATCGAGGGCTGAAACTCCCGGAAGTATTTTGCCCTCAAGGAATTCCAAACTGGCACCGCCGCCGGTGGAGCAGTGGCTCACCCGATCAGCCACCTTGAACTTCTTGGCCGCCGTGGCCGTATCGCCTCCACCCACGACGGTGGTGGCACCGCGCGAAGTGGCTTCGGCCACCGCCTCGGCCATGGCTTGGGAGGCCCCGGAAAACTTGTCGAACTCGAAGACGCCCGGAGGGCCGTTCCAGATGATCGTCTTGGCGCGGAGGATGGCATCGCGATAGAGCGCGATGGACTTCGGCCCCGCGTCCATTCCCTCCCATCCCTCGGGAATCCCCGTGGCATCATCGGCCGCTTGGGTATTCGCTTCGGGCGAGAACGCATCACCGCACACATAATCGACCGGAAAGATGAGTTTCACCCCGCGGGCTTTGGCCTTGGCGGCGAGGTCGGCCACGATCTTCGCCCCCTCGGGATCGAAGAGGCTGCCCCCGATCTCCATCCCGTCGAGGACCTTCTTGAAAGTGTAGGCCATACCGCCACCGATGATGATCTCGTCGGCCTTCTCGATGAGGCTGGTGATGAGCGGAATTTTGTCGGCGATCTTAGCCCCGCCGAGGATGGCGAGGAGCGGACGCTGCGGGTGATCGAGCACCGCGGCGAAGGCATTGAGTTCCTTCTCCATGAGAAAGCCTGCGGCTTTCTGCGGCAGGTTGACACCGACCATCGACGAATGCGCTCGGTGCGCCGTGCCGAAGGCGTCGTTGACATAGACATCGCCGAGCTTGCTCAAGCTGGAGCGGAACGCGGCGACCTTGGCAGGGTCGGCCTTGACCGAGGATCCGTCTTCCTGCTTTGCCTTGCCCTCTTCCTCGATGTGATAGCGCAGGTTCTCCAGCAGGACGACATCGCCGGGCTTCAACGCGGCGCACGAGTCCTCGGCAACCGGGCCGGTGCACTCGGGGACAAACTGGACCGGACGTCCGAGAAGTTTTTCCAACTCCGCCGCGACCGGCTTAAGCGTGAACTTCTCCACTCTTTGAGCATTGGGACGCCCAAGATGGCTCATGAGGACCACGGAGCCGCCTTGGTCGAGCACGTGCTTGATCGTGGGCAAAGCTGCGGCGATGCGCTGGTTGTTGCTGATCGCGCCGGTGGCTTTGTCCTGCGGCACGTTGAAGTCAACGCGGATGAGGGCGCGCTTTCCCGAGAAATCCAGATCGCGGAGGGTCTTGAATTTAGACATGTCTTTTAGATGGAGAGACAAACAGCGCCCGGGGCGACCGGGCACCGCTCGGGAAACCAGTCGATCAGAGCTTGGCTGCGACTTTTTTGAGCAGGTCGACGCAGCGGTTGCTGTAGCCCCACTCGTTGTCATACCAGCTGACCAGCTTGAAGAAGCGGCTGTTCAGCTCGATGCCCGAACCCGCGTCGAAGATGCTCGATGAGGTATCATGGATGAAATCGGACGATACCACCTCATCCGTGGTGTAGCCGAGGATGCCTTTGAGGTAGGTCTCGCTGGCCTTCTTCATCGCCGCGCAAATCTCTTTGTAGCTGGTCTCCTTGACGGTCTTGACCGTGAGGTCGACGACCGAGACGGTCGGCGTCGGCACACGGAAGGCCATGCCGGTGATTTTGCCTTTGATCTCGGGGATGGCGAGGCCCACCGCTTTGGC
>JBAXCT010000322.1:0-2552 GCA_037141375.1 Chthoniobacterales bacterium
TTATGCAGATACCAACGGTAGAGTCCGGCCAGCGGCGGCGGCGGCATGGAAAAATCGAGGATGAGCAAATGTCCGCCCGGGCGCAGTACGCGCGCCATCTCGCGCAGCGCGTCGGGCCACGATGCCATGTTGCGCAGGCCGAAAGCCACCGTCACCGCATCGAAGGATTCCGCGGCAAACGGCAACTTTGTCCCGTCGGCCACGACGAGCGGCCGCAATCCTTTGCGCGCGGCGACCTGCAGCATGGGCAGGCAAAAGTCGGCGCCGATGACGCGGGTCTGCGGGCAGGCCTTCTTCATGGCCAGTGCGAGGTCACCGCTTCCGGTGGCCAGGTCGAGGATGTCCCGCGGCCGCCAGGCCGCGACCAGCCGCGCCGCCCTCGCCCGCCAGAGAAAATCGAGTCCGCCGGAAAGAAGATGGTTGGCCGCGTCGTAGCGCCCGGCGATCGCGCTGAAAATGCCACGTACCTTGGCGGGATTTTGCATGGAGAAAATGCTCACGAGAGGACTCGAACCTCCACGGGTCACCCCATGCGCTTCTGAGACGCACGCGTCTGCCAGTTCCGCCACGTGAGCAAGAACCCGTAAAAATGCACGTCCGAGCCGCCCTTGTCCAACGGGAAAAGTGTCGTACGGAGCCGCCGCGCAAGAGTATTGCGCCCCGCGCTCCCATCCATTTAGCTAAACCCATCGCTCTGCAACATTACATCGATGGCGCCAAAGGTTATCTGGGGTTGGGCATGGCCGAAGAGGCCTTGGCCGAGCTCGATCGCGTCCCCGCGCCGGATCGCAACCACAAGGACGTGGAGCAGTTGCGCGTCTACGTGCTCATGCGCGCAAGGCGCTGGCCCGAGGCCCTGGCCGCCAGCCAAGCCCTGCGCGTCCACAACCCCGACCTCAGTCTCGGCTATATCCACGGCGCCTTTTGCCTGCATGAACTCGGCCGCACGGTCGAGGCGATGAAACTTCTCCAGGAGGGTCCAGCGTCCCTGCGGAACGAGCCAGTCTATTACTACAACCTTGGCTGCTACTATGCTGTGCTCGGTAATCCCGGGGAAGCGCAGAGTTGCTTGCGGACAAGTTTCAGCATGGATGAAAAATTCCGCGAGATCGCGCGCTACGATCCGGATTTGGAAGGCGTCATCGGGAGCCTTTGATGCAGCCGATCGATGAAGTGGCGCTCGCCCGGGTGCGTACGGCGTTCGCCGACAATTTCGCGCGCGGTGCGGAGCTCGGTGCGTCGCTCTCGGTTTGGCAGGAAGGCGTCGAGGTTCTGCGCCTGCACGGCGGCTGGCGCGATACATCGCACGAGCGTCCTTGGGATGACGACACCATGGTCTTTGCTTGGTCCGCCACGAAAGGTCCGTCCTCCACCTGCGCGTTGCATGCCCTGCAGGAAAGCGGCATCCTGCCCGGTGCGCCTGTGGCCTCGGTCTGGCCGGAGTTCGGCAGCGCTGGAAAAGACCAGATCACGTTGGCCGATCTGCTTTCCCACCGGGCCGGTCTGGCCGTGCTTGATGCGACCGGGTTCGACATCCGGGATCTCGAAGGCGTGGCTGCGTCGCTGGCCGCGCAAAATCCCAACTGGCCCCCCGGCACTGCGCACGGCTATGCGCCGCGGACCTTCGGTTATCTGCTCGATGGTCTGGTGCGACGTGCGGCCGGGGTGCCGCTCGACGAATATTGGCGCGACATTTTCGCGGATCCGCTCGGGCTTGATTTCTGGATCGGACTGCCCGCCGCACACCATCAGCGCGTCGCCCCCATGCACGCCGCCTCGGCCCACAGCCTCAAGGCGCCCGGGCCTTTCGAGAGAATGCTGGCCGACAAATCCTCCCTCACCGCCCGTTGCTTCGCCCAGCCATCCGGTCTGGTCGGCGCGGCGGCGACCAATCGCCCCGAGATCTGGTCTGCCTCGCTGCCCTCCCTCGGCGGCATCGGCACCGCCTCCGCGCTGGCCAAATTTTACGACCGTCTCGCCGCCGGAGAATTTTTCCACGGACCTTGGGCCGGGGCCTTGACCACGCGCCGCAGCGATGGCCCCGATCTCGTGCTGCGCCAGCCCACGGCGTTCTCCGCAGGATTCATGATGGATCCCTTGGACGAAAACGGGCACAAGCTCCGCCGCCTCTTCGGCCCGTCGCTGTCCGCCTTCGGTCATCCGGGGGCAGGGGGCAGCCTCGCCTTTGCCGACCCGGAAAACCGGATCGGCTTTGCTTACCTGATGAACCGGATGGAGAATGGCATCCTGCGCGAGGAGCGCCCCTTGCGTTTGGTTCGGGCACTTTATGGACTTGAGAGCCGCAGCGAGAAGGAGACAACCGGAGGCACTGGAGCCATGAAGGTCGAGAATTTATGCTGATGATTGCCAAGACCGACATGTTTGAAGTGCGCACGCGCGGACGCGGTAGCTACGAGATCACCGACGAGGTGGCCCGCATCGTCAGGGCGTCCGGCCTCAAAGAGGGCACCGTCACCGTCTTTGTCCGCCACACCAGCGCGAGTCTCGTGATTTTCGAAAATGCCGATCCCTCCGCCCGCGAGGACCTGCAC
>JBAXCT010000323.1:0-2538 GCA_037141375.1 Chthoniobacterales bacterium
CGGCGCTGCGGTAGGTGACGATCTTCCCGTAGTTCGGGGTGAAATTGTTGGCCGGGTCCTCGGTGGTTACACGGCACTGCACGGCGAACCCGTTGCGCGGCACATCCGCCTGCGCGGGCAGCGCGAGTTCCGGTCCGTGCAGACGCGCACCCGCCGCCACCAAGATCTGCGAGCGCACCAGATCGATCCCGGTGATCTGCTCGGTCACCGTGTGCTCGACCTGGATGCGGGGATTCATCTCGATGAAGAACCACTCGTGCTTATCGTAGTCGTAGAGAAACTCGACTGTCCCCGCATTGTTGTAGCCGATGCCGCGCGCGATCTGCACCGCCGCATCGCAGAGGTCGGTTCGGACTTTGTCCGGCAGGTTGATCGACGGGGCCACCTCCACGACCTTCTGGTGCCGGCGTTGCACCGAGCAGTCGCGCTCGTGCAGATGCAGCACGCCGGCGTGCGAGTCACCCAAAATTTGGACCTCAATGTGCTTGGCCCGCGGAATGTATTTCTCGAGAAAGACCGCCGGATTGCCGAAAGCGCGGCCCGCCTCGTTGCGCGCCTCGTCGAGCAGGGAGGCGAGTTCGCTTTCCTTGCGCACCACACGCATGCCGCGCCCGCCGCCGCCGAAGGCCGCTTTGATCATGAGGGGAAAACCGATCCTTCTGGCGATCTTCAGTGCCGACGCCCTGTCCTCCACCGGTTCCTCGGTGCCGGGCAGTACGGGCACGCCCAATTTGATGGCCAGGGCGCGCGCCGCCGTCTTGTCGCCCATCATTTCGAGCAGATCCGGGCGCGGCCCGACAAAGATGACTCCGGCCTCCTCGCAAGCGCGGGCCAGTCCGGCATTCTCCGAGAGGAATCCGTAGCCCGGATGGATCATGTCCACCCCGCGATCGCGCGCCAAACCGACGATGCTCTCGATGTCCAGATACGCGCCGACCGGTCCTTTGCCACGACCAATCACATAGGCTTCGTCCGCCTTGAAGCGGTGGATGGAAAATCTGTCCTCCTCCGCGTAAATCGCAATGGTGCGCATGCCCAGTTCGTTGGCGGCGCGGAAAACGCGGATGGCGATCTCGCTGCGGTTGGCGACAAGAAGAGTTTTGCCGGTCACATCGATCGGCGGAGTCTTTCTTGGCGCGTTTTGCTTGTGCTTCGAGGCGGTCATGAACACCTTTTGTAGAAAAGACCGCGACCCATGGCAATGTCAGTCGACTGGCGGGCGCTTGTGGCCCGTCCCGGCGGCAGGTAGAAGTCGGTCGGTGAGGTGCTCGGCGCCAAAGTTTGTTTATCTTTCGGCGATTTTCGTCGTCGGCTCGTTGGTTTTATATTTTACGCCACGCACGATCTCCGGGCGGGTTGTCTTGCGGACTCTCGAAGGACAGAACTTGCCGACGGTGGGAGCCAAGGTGAAAGTTTACCCCCCCAACGGCAGGTGCAGGCGCAACTCGCCCTCTGGCTTGCTGGTTGCCGCGCGTCCACCGAGGAGAATGAGACAGCGCTTCGTGCGGCGCGGGAGGCGTGGCAGGGACGTGCGGCGCCAGCGGGAGGAGGCCACTCGCATCTTGCGCGTGGCTTTGGAGGCCCAATACCCCCGGCCTTGCGACTTGCCGCGCTCGGCAAATCAAGGCGGAAGAGGAAAGCGAGGAGGCTTTTGCGCGGGTACAGTTGCTATCGGCAGCGTTAGAGAATGAGGAGGATCCGGTTGGCTTCGTGCAGAAGCTCCCGCCAACTGCCCTGACCGGCCAGACGGTGTCGGACGGAAGTTTTTCCATCAAGGTTCCCTTGGCGCAAGCGCAGGCTGTGATCGTCTCCTGCGATCGGGAAGGGGAACGTCCCGAAAAATTCATCTGGCTGCAAATCTTGCCCGCCTTCACCCTTGCGCCTTTGGAGTTCTCCAACGGCAATATTCTTACGTTCCCGCGCCTCCTTGAGTTGGCCGGGGACGCCAAGGCGGCCTCCAGTACTGCGCATCCGGCCTCGCGCCAGTCCGAAACTCGGTAGCCGCTGAATCACGCGGTCTGGTGTGCTGAGGTTGCCGCAATCATCACCGCCGTGAGTCGAAGCAGGGTGCTGCCGTCACCCGAGCGATTTCCTCTCCTACACCGGTCATGCCGCTGCTCGGTACTGGCAACGATCGGCCACGGCCGTCGGCTCCGTCTCCGGGTATCCTTCGGCTGGAACAGCGGGGCTTGCCGGTCGCGGGTTCCGCTTACTTCAGGGCAGCCAGCTTGCGCCCGAGGGAACTCTTGCGGCGGGCTGCGGCGTTGCGGTGGATGGTGCCATTCTTGACCGCGCGGTCGAGTGCCGAGGAGAGTCGGCGTGCCAACTCTCCTGCTGCTTTCTTGTCCGCAGCGACGAAGGCTTCGCTGGACTTTTTGGAAAGCGTTTTGAGCGCTTGCTGGGCACTGCGGTTGCGGGTCGTTCGGACCTCGGATTGACGTGCGCGTTTCGCGGCGGATTTGATGTTGGCCATTTTATTTTGTTGGTTGTCGTGCCAGAGGGGAGAATCGAACTCCCGACCAAGGGCTTATGAGTCCC
>JBAXCT010000324.1:0-2533 GCA_037141375.1 Chthoniobacterales bacterium
ATTGGCAATACCACAGCATCCATCCGAGCGGATTCGAGGAATTTTCGGTCGGCGCGCTGAACGACGAAAACTCGATTCCCGGGATGAAACCGGGTGACAAGGCTTCGACCGACCCGGACGGACTCATCCGCCAGCCCTACATTTATCCGGAGCCGACCGGGGGATTCCTGCATGTCAGGGCATCAGACGGAGGAAAACTGAACATCGAGTTCCGCGACGATCACGGCAAAGTTCTGCACGAGGTAGTGAAGGTTCCGCAGCCTTAGGTATCATGTCGAAGGAAACCCCCTATCGCGTAGGAACACTCACCTACACGCGCCTCGCACTTTTCCAGGTCATGTTCTGGATGCTGCTCGGCGATTTCTGCCTGCAGTTGATGGAGCAACTTCCGACCGCGCTGGTCCCCTTACAACTGCGCTGGGTCTCGGCCTCCGATGCGCTCATCGGCTTCCTCACCGGAAGCCTGCCTGCGTTTCTCGGCCTGCTGCTCAATCCTTTCGTCGGCGTGCAAAGCGACCGGCACCGGGGAAAGTTCGGTCGGCGCAGGCCTTTCCTGTTTTGGGCGACTCCGGCGGTTGTCTTTGCCCTTCTCGGACTCGGCTTTGCTTCCCCGGCCGGACAGTGGCTCGCCGCAGCGATGCAACTCGGTTCGGTTTCCTCGTTCACGGTGGGCTGGATCGGCGGATGCATGATCCTCTTCGTGGTGGCCAACACCTACATCATGCAGGTCTACCAATTTCTTTTTGTCGATGTGATACCGACTGCTGTCATGGGGAAGTTTATCGGCTTCTACCGCGCACTCGGCGCGCTCGGCACCTTCGCGTTCCATTATTTTCTTTTCGGTCGCGCCGAGACGCATACGGAGATGATCTATATCCTGTCCGCGCTGCTTTACGCCGCTTCGTTCCTGCTTCTTGTCTGGCAGGTCAAGGAGGGCGAATATCCCCCTCCTCCGGAAAAACCATCTGCCAATTTCTGGAGCCACACCGCAGATTACTTCCGCGAAAGCTTCGGCCACCCCTTCTTTTGGAAAGTCTACGGCCTAAGCTTCTTTTTCTGGAGCGCCTTGGTGCCGCTTTGGGCCTTCATCGTTTTTTTCGGGACCAAGCCCGGCGGAGGACTCGAGGGCTATGGGCCGACGATCGGACTGACCCTGGATGATTTCGGAAAAGTCCGCGGCTGGGGCTCGCTCATCATGGTTCCCGTGTTTTTTGCCGTCGGTCCCTTCATCGATCGCCTGCATCCCGTGAGAATTTGTCTCGCGGGCCTGGCTCTCAGCACCGCAGCTTTTCTCGGATGCTTCATCTGGGCAAGGTCGCCAGGCAGCTTCACCATCTGGTGGCTGTTGCTCATGACGACCATCGCTATTTATCAGGGCGGCTTCGGGGCCCTCCTGCCGCGACTCATGCAACACGCCAAATACGGACAGTTCGTCTCGGCCAACCAGATTTTCGGATTCAGCGGCGTCATCCTTGCCCCGGTGCTCTGCGGCTGGCTCATCGAGCATCTGCGCGACTACCGTTTCCTTTTCGTCTGGTGTGCCATCTGTTGCGGTCTTGGTTTTCTGCTTTGTTTAGAGGTTTTGCGCGAATGGAAGAGGCTGGGCGGCGATCACGACTATCGGCCCATTGAAGTCTGACCACAACGAACGTGCCCCATGCTCGAGACCGTCAACATCCGCAACCCTGTGCTTCGTCTCGAGCACAATCTCCGGGATCCCTCGGTGTTCAGACGGCCGGATGGATACGATCTTTTTTACACGAGATACAAGGGAGGTGACTGGAATTCGGCCGAGAACTGGTCGGTTGAGCGCTGCTTCACCCGCGACTTTATCCACTTCACCAACCACTGCTGCCTCGCCGGACCTAACTTCGCCTCACCCGGTGATGTGATTTTCTGGCACGGACGCTGGCTCCTGCCTTTCCAATCCTACCCGGTGCGGCCTCAACGGCTTTTTTACAGCGAGTCTCCGGATGGGAACGCTTGGTCGAAGCCTCATCCCTTTCTGCAAGCCGTGCTCGAACTTGGATGGAATACAGACCGCCGCGCGATCGATCCTTCCTTCGTGGTGGACGGCAATGAGCTTCACTGCTTTTTTGTCGGCTCGGACGGCCTCGGCACTCCCCAGCGCGCGAACCTGCTCGGCCATGCGGTGACACAGGATCCCAGCTTGCAGGACTGGACCGTCCTCAGCATGGACGCACCATTGATGGGGCGAGACCGCGCGCCGGACGGAGTGGAAAATGTGGTGATCTATCGTGCGGCCAACCGCTGGATCATGATGCTGAGCGAAGGCATTTTGGATCAACATCTCGCCATGGCCGAGTCAACGGACTTGAGGACTTGGCAGCCGCTCGGGCGCGTTGAACTGCCATCACAACCCTGGTGCTCCTTCCGCTACGGAGCCCCCTTTGTCTGGCAGGAGGACGACCGCTATTACATGGTTCTGATGGGCGAGGAGAACGAGCAGCACCGCTCATCTCTCGGTTTTCTTACCTCCCCGGACGGCTTGGATTGGGTGCTTTGTCCGACA
>JBAXCT010000325.1:0-2527 GCA_037141375.1 Chthoniobacterales bacterium
TCCATGCCACATGGATTCAGAGATTAGAGACCGTGGCAAGGGGGTGGGTAATTACTGCCCCGCTCATCCAATACCAGGGGCGGGTGCGCTTGACGCGTTCCACCAGCACACGCTCACCGGCTTCGTTCTTCTGCCAGACGCGACGATTGCGTGTGAAGATCTCGCCGTCGATCAGCGCCTGCACCATGGCCAGCTGGTCATCCAGCTTCTCCAGCAGCTTATACCAACGGCTATTTGCCCCGACCCACATGAGCCCAATCGCGCATGCCGATTGATTTGATCTGGTGTGGCACGGCGATGAGCTTGTTCCAGGCCTCGCATGCGGCGTCGATGATATCGTCATAGGTTTCGAACACGCTATTTGAGAGCCAGTTGGCGCGCATGTACTGCCAGATGTTTTCGACCGGGTTCAGTTCCGGCGAATACGAGGGCAGCAGGATCGGCGTGATATTTTTTGGGATGGCGAGCACATGGGTCGTGTGCCATCCCGCGCGGTCCATGATCAGGACGGCTTGGGCACCCGGCGTGACATGGCGGGATATCTCATCCAGGTGCAGCTGCATCGCTTCCGTGTTGGCCCAGGGCGAGACGATGGCTGCACCTTTGCCATGCGCTGGACAGATTGCGCCGAACAGATAGGCGTTCTCGTAGCGCTGATCAGCAGGTTGTCGCGGCCGGGTCCCGGTTTTCGCCCATTGTCGAACGACGCCGTTCTTCTGGCCGATCCGAGCCTCGTCTTGGAACCAGATTTCGATCGGCGTCGTCTCGGGCACGCCAGCCAGATGCGCGTTCAACGCAGTCTCGAAGTTTTTTTAAACGCCTCGACGATCTCGCCGTTCTGCTTGGGATGGAGAGGCCTCACGCTCATGTGGGAGAACCCGAGCCTTTTCAGAATCGTCCCGATATAGCGTTCGCAAAACTCAACGCCGAAGCGCTCCTTCACCACCCGCTTGAGATCGATGCGCCGCCAGCGAACCACGCCGTCTCTGTCGCGATCGGGCCCCGCCTCGACGATGGCGGCGAGTTCCGCCAAGCGCTCGGACGACAGCCGGGGCGCGACCCCGCCAGCATGGAGGTCACGCAGACCATCGGGGCCTTGTTGGTTAAAGCGATGCACCCAATCGCGAAGTGTCTGGCGATCCATACCCCCGATGCGGGCGGCGTCTGTCCGGCTCATGCCGTCAAGCACCGCGGCCAGAGACAGCAAGCGCCGGCTCTGATTGTTGTCTTTGGTCCGCTTGGCCAAAACCCGCAAATCGGTGGCGGAATAATCGGTGCGTAGGGGAAGGGCTGATGGCATGGCGCGAATCTCCTCCCACCGAAGGAATCAGAGATTCCGCGCCGGGGGAATCCCCCTTGAGTCAGGACGACAAGCCGTTGGTATCACTCCCTCTGCGGTCTTCTCGCCACGAGATTGTCGTGTCACACGACAATTCTGTCGCTCCCATCCCAACGAAAAGTGTCGCTTCAGGCATCTGTTTGGTGACGCAAGCAGCAGAACCTAGACTACCCTATCACCATCAGCCAAAAGCAGCTTGTCAATTCCAGTTCCAAGATCTTGAGTAACTCAAGATGTTTTCACCGCCGCCAGCAGCAGCAGCAGCAGGCAGAAGCCGAAGAACAGGATCGGCACGGTCCAGCGCACATTGCGCCGCAATTCCGGCAGCAACGCCGGATGGCGGCGCGCCAGCGAGCCATCCGTGCTGGTCAGCATGGCGTCGGTCAGCAGCACGAAGGGCAGGTAGAAATAGCCGAGCGAGATCATCGTCGCGATCGGTGAATTGAGCGAGATCGACCCGGGAAAGCTCGCCTCAAAGGTAAAGGAGAGAGCGGCCAGGGCCAGCAGCGAGGAGAAGACCATCGGCGCCCTCGCCTTCTGCTCGATCACGCGGTCCGACGCCCAGTAGAGAAACAGCGAGAGCGACATCAGCGCGAAAAAGGGCACGAAGACGCGCAGGATGTAGCGCGGCCATTGCCGCTCCACGGTGGCGATGGCGACCAGGCGCGAATAAGGCCGCGCATCCCAGCCGAAAAAGCTCTCCTGCCGGAAGCTCAGCCCCCCCGCATCCCAGTTGGCCACCGAAATCGTCCCCTCCATCCCGGAGAACTGCATGTCGAACTCGGTCATCCGCAGCGCCACCTCGGCCGCAGGATGCCGCTGCGAGGCAAAGCGCAGGGCCATGCGCTGCTGGTCGAAGGGGAAGGAGGTCATCGTCAGATCGACCCTGAACTCGGCATCGAGCCGGCGGATGAGCACGACGCGCCCGTCATGGAAGATCGACAGCCCAACCGCCTGGGCGCGCGGCTGGCCGATCATGTTCTCGATCGCGATGCCGGGCTGCCAGATCGCCGCGAGCCTCCGCTCCGCCTCGGCCGCCACAAGGTCCAGCCGTTCGGTGCCGGCGGCGATCCGGTCGAAGCGCAGTGCGGGGTCGGTCCAGCGCTGGGTGAACTCCACGGCGGCCGAGACCTCGCGCTGCACCTCCTGGATGCGGCTGATGTTCAGCACCCGCACGGCGAGGCGCAC
>JBAXCT010000326.1:0-2526 GCA_037141375.1 Chthoniobacterales bacterium
GCGTCATCTGCGGCCGCTGGTCAAGCACCGCAGCAAGAGGCCGCACACCTTTCGCCGTGGTGGTGTCCGACACCGACACCACGGTGGCCAGCACCTGCCTGTTGCGCAACGGTACTCGCACGCGCGAACCGGCTGCGATACCGCCCACCCATTCCTCGGGGATTTCGTAATCCAGCTCTTTGCCCGTCGAACGGTCGAGGATCACTTGGGCAAAGCGCGGCATAGCGGTGATGTTATCCAATCCGCCCGCTCCCTCAAGACAGGCGACGATCAAGCGCCTTTCGTAAAAAGCGATCCCGCGCGCCTTGCCGTATGCAAGCTCTGCCTGCCACGGGGGGCATTATACCGCCATCGGCTCGGGCAGCCGAGTCTGCCAGCCCCCAAGCAAATGCTCGCCCCGACCGGCATCGACCGCGCGGGCGAATATTGCATGTTTTGACTGCAAAATTCGGGCTACATTCGATCCATGCATCTGGAGCCACTGCACCCCCTGCAAAGGGAGAGGTTTCGCGCCATGACCGCCGCCGAGAAATGGGAGGTCGCCAAGGGCCTCTTGCGGACCGCCCGCGAGACACGCCGTGCCGCCATCGCCGGGAGGCACAAAGATTGGACGGCGGAGCAGGTGGAGGCCGAACTTGCCCGCGAATTTTCCCGTGCGCGAACCTGATCTCATCGAATTGTTCGCACGGCCTCTTCACGCGGCCCAGGCGCGTTATCTGGTCGCCGGTTCCTTGGGTGCCATGCTCTACAGCGAGCCACGCCTCACGCTCGACATAGATCTCGCCGTCGTGCTGCCGGCGAAACAGCTGGCCGAGATGCCCGCCATTTTCTCCCAACCGGAGTTCTATTGTCCGCCCATCGAGGTGTTGGAAGCGGAGACCAAGCGCGAGTGCCGGGCGCACTTCAACGTGATCCATGTGCCTTCCGGACTGAAAGCGGATTTTTACCCGGCCGCTTCCGACCCGTTTTTCGCGTGGTCGTGGGAACACCGGCGGGAGGCGACCCATCGAGGTGGCACGATTTTCTACGCGCCTCCGGAATACATCCTCGTGTGGAAGACCGTGTATTACGCCGAAGGCGGTGGCGAAAAGCACATCCGCGATGTGCAACGCATGCTGGATATTTCGGGCGACGAGATCGACATTACCGTGGTGTCCGCCGAGCTGGATCGCCGGGGACTACGCGGCAGCTTTGAGCAGATGAGGCGAGGAACCTGATCCGGATCGGTTCAGAACAAAGTCGCCAGCGATGGAGCGAATAGCGCAGATCGGCGGATAGGGATAAGGGCCAGCCGCTTCACAAATGGAGAGTAGATGCTCTTGCCACTTTTCACCTTGCGCCAATGAAGCCCATCGCCAATTACCCGAGCCCCGCGAAAAAAAAGCACCCGCCCTCGGCCTGCGGGCTGGGCAGAAGCCGTAGATGAAATCGTGAATGCTCGGGTAGTTGCAAATGCGGCGAGAATGCCGCTACTCAGTTCGTCATCTTGTCCCAGACAAGCGCCTTGGACTGCGGGCTGTAGTGGCAGTCGAGGGGATCGACGGAGTTGGCAAAGAGTGAGCCGTTGGGGCGGGAGATGGTGAGCGATTTGAGGCGGCCCATGGGAATATTGATCGAGATCATGGAGACCTTGCCGAGGGCCATGCCTTGATTCGTCACGACAGGAAGTTGGAGGATATCGATCCCGGGCATCAGTTTGCCCAAGGCAAGCTTGCCGCCGCCCAAGCCGATTTTCCGTCCGGGCGCAGACCATCCAGAGTCATAGTTGGCCGGGCGCGTGGTGGAGAAGTAGGGCTTAACCCCAAAGTGCCGGTAGGTCGCATCAACGCCCTGGGCATTGCGCAGCCCGGTCCACTCGGCCAGCGTGGTTTCCGGTGCGCTGAGAAATTTTTCTTTGGTGAAGCTGACCTTGGCGATTTTTTTCGGCGCGTCGAAGGTCATGAACGTGAGCGGGGGAACCGCGGTCTTGGTTGCGCCCATCCCGAGGAACCCGCCGTGCGAAATGAGTACGGCGGCGATGCGCAGATTCTCGATATCGTAGATGACATTGGCCACCGTGCCGATGGTCTTGCCCGACGAGTCGAGAACCGTGGTGCCGACCGCCTCGGTCGCCGGAGTGTTGTATTGAGCATGGGCCGCGAAGGGAAGCAGCAGGGCAAGGACAAGGGCTGGGAGTAATTTCATAAGCCGCAAAAATGCCACGGGGTTGGGATATTTGTCAGGCGAAAAAAACCGGTAACAAATCAGATCCCCAGAACCGACACGACGATCTCCCGCCGATGCGGGGCGTGGCGGTGCTCGAGGAGAAGGATCCCCTGCCAGGTGCCCAGCACCATGCCGCCACCTGTGACGGGGATGGTCTCACTGGTACGGGTCACCGTCATGCGGAGGTGGCTGGCCGTGTCATCGGGCCCCTCCATGGTGTGAATATGCCAGTCCTCACCGTCGGGCGCGATGCGGTCGAGAAACTCGTGCAGGTCCTCGCGGGCGGAGGGATCGGCATTTTCGAAAATCACGAGACTCGCG
>JBAXCT010000327.1:0-2521 GCA_037141375.1 Chthoniobacterales bacterium
GTTTACCGCGCTTCGGTTCTCTCCGATTCAACTCGTCACTCGCCACAAGTCACTAGTTTGCCTGTGGGCCGTCTCGCAGAGCCTCGGCTCTTCGGCGAAGCCGACTGTCCCGAACACCGGAGCGCGGTGCGCTCGGGGTGGATCCCGCATGCGGGACCCGCAGGGCGACATGAGCGTGAGCGAAGGAGTCAATATCTCGGAAGACTCAGCGCGAACCCGTATGCTGCGGACTCCACTGCCAATCCCTACAGCCAGGCTGGCAGTCCGTACTCGTCGACATCCGTGAACAACCAATTCGGTCCATACGGCAGTCCGTTTTCGCCGACGAGCACCCGCAATCCCTACGCGACGGACGCGCCGAAGATCGTCGCGCAAGACGGAACCTACCTCGGAGAACTGAGCGACAATCCTTACGATCCCGATTCCGTCGCGAATCCCTACGGGCGCTACGGCAGCCCGTACTCATCGACCTCGATCAACAATCCGTATTCAACCTACGGAAGCCCGTATTCCTCCCAAAGTCCGAACAACCCCTACGCCACGCAGGCCCCGCTCTTGTTCGGGGACTGAACTAGCTGAACACTGCTAACTGCGACCTGAACACTCCGGCCATCGGCCGGCTCGCGACAGCCGACACCCCAGCCGAGCCAGTTCCACCGCTAAAGGCTGTGACGGCTCTTGCGTTTTGTCATGTTCGTGATACATTATCGTCTCTAAAGACTCACCAAAAATACAAAAGCTATGCCAACACCACACCACCCATCTGCCTCCGTGCGCAAAGCCTTGGGCAAGCTCGGGGGCGACCTGCGCGACGCGCGGCGTCGTCGTCGGTTGACTATGGCCGTGGTGGCCGACCGCGCTTTCACTTCACGCGCCACCTTGCAAAGGGTGGAAGCGGGCGACCCCGCCGTGAGCATGGGAATCTATGCTGCCGTGATGCACACCCTCGGGCTGCTGGATCATCTCGGCGCGGCGGCTGATCCCGCAAGGGATCCGGTAGGTCAGGCTTTGGCCGATGAATACCTGCCGCAACGCGTTCATCTCAAACCGGTGAAGCATCGTTTATGACAGACTTCGAGGTGTATCTTTCGCTCGGCGGCGAGACGCAAAAAATCGGCCACGCGCGGAGCAATCGCACGCGCGGCAAGGAAACCGTGCTCTTCGAGTATGCCGACGAGTGGCTCCGCGACGCGGATTGCTTCGAACTCGAACCGGACTTGCCTTTGACGCGGGGCGGATTCGCTCCACCCGCGGGGCAGGCCATCCATGGTTCGCTGGGAGATTCCGCCCCGGACACGTGGGGGCGGAGGCTCATGCAGCGGGCGGAGCGTCGACAGGCGGAACGCGAAGGGCGCGCGCTGCGGACGCTCATGGAGAGCGATTACCTGCTCGGCGTATCGGATGAGACCCGTCTCGGCGCGCTGCGCTTCCGCCGGGTGGACCAGGAGGAGTTTCTGGCCGGCTCGCATCGCGGGATACCCGCACTGGTGGATCTGGGGCGTTTGTTGGAAAGCACGGAACGCCTTCTGCGCGACGAAGAGACTGACGAGGATCTCCAGCTGATTTTTGCTCCCGGCTCCTCCCTCGGCGGGGCTCGTCCGAAGGCCTCGGTTATTGACCAGCATGGCCGCCTTTCCATCGCGAAGTTTCCCAAGGACAGCGACGAATACAGCATTGAGACATGGGAAGAAATCGCGCTGCGGCTCGCAGACCGCGCGGGGATCGTGACCGCACGCCATGAGTTGCTGCAGGTCGCGGGCAAGTCCGTCCTCCTGTCGCGGCGATTTGATCGGGCGGATGGTCACCGCATTCCGTTCCTTTCCGCGATGGCCTTGCTCGGGGTGAAAGACGGTGAGGGTAGCAGCTATCCCGAGATGGTGGATGCCTTAGCCCGCCATGGTGCCCAGGCGAAGAAGGATGCGCATGCCTTGTATCGGCGCGTGGCGTTCAACGTGCTGGCCTCGAACGTGGACGACCATTTGCGCAACCACGGATTTCTGCGGATCGACAAGTCGGGTTGGACGCTCTCGCCGGCCTACGACCTCAACCCCGTCCCTGCGGACCTCAAGGCGCGGGTGCTCACGACGAACATTGATCTCGAAGAGGGCACCTGCTCGATCGACCTCCTCGAGGCCTCGGCGGACTATTTCGCGCTCTCCCTTGCTGAAGCGCGCGCCATTCTCAAGGATGTGGCGACCGCCACCTCCTCGTGGCGCACCGTCGCGAGCGAGGTCGGCGCCAATGCCGCGGAAATTCACCGAATGGCCACCGCTTTCGAGCACGACAGCCTCGGACAAGCCCTCGCTTTGCCGTGAGCCGTCATGGAACACGCCAGACAAGTCGCGTGCAAGACGGCACGTATCTCGGGGAACTGAGCGACAATCCTTACGATCCCGATTCGGTCGCAAATCCCTATGGACGCTACGGCAGTCCTTATACCAAGTCCCAAAAGATTTCAGACATTGCTGGCTGAGGTAGGGACGAGCGGCTCGCTCGTCCGCTCTCTCCAACGGACACGCGA
>JBAXCT010000328.1:0-2520 GCA_037141375.1 Chthoniobacterales bacterium
TCTTTCCAACCACTGGGCATCGATTCGGTCTTGAAGCCCTCCGCGGCCGGCGCATAGGCCACGGTGCCGCCGAGCAGGGTGTTGCCCTCGTAGCGATTGGGGGCGAACTTCAGCTGGTCGAGCGGCGGACCGCTTTCCGGCACCACGCCGATGACCGACTCGCCGCCCTTCGATCGGATAAAATGGTTGTCCTTGATGAGGCAATTTTCCGGCAAGAGCACCATCTGCTGCTCCGGCCAGTGCCGCTTGTAGGCGAAGCCCAGCTCGAGGTCCGGGCCGGCGTTGTTAGCCGACGTGTTACCGGTCAGCTTGAGGTCTTTCACCTGAGGATACTTGGCGATGCGCTTCTCCGCGCCCTTGCCTTTCCCGCCGGTGGCTTTGACCGTCGGCTTGTATTCCGGAGTGAGCGCGGACTCCGTGTATTCGCCCGCGGACACCTTGATGCCCCAATCGCAGCCGGAGACATAGTTGCCCTCGACCGTGTTGTCCAAGCCGGACATGCGCAATCCCTGGGCGCCGACCAACCCTTGACCGAGGATGATGTTTCCTTTGACCACATTGTGCGAGCCCTGCCGGATATTCAGGCAGCCGAGCGTGCCGATGACGGTGTTGCCGGTGAGCTGGTTGTAGTTGGACTTGAGCGAGACGGTCTCGGTCCCCTCGCCGTCCGCGTGTTCGAAGAGATTTCCCTCGACCACGCAGTAGGCGCCGTCGGTGTCCTTGGGATCGAACTTACCCGGACCCCACATGCGAAGAATCTCCCGTCCGTTGCCATCGGCGTGCGGGATGTTTTTGAAGTGGCATCCGCGGATGGTATTGCGCCGGCTGTCGGTGATGGCATTGCCGAGCAGCGGGTGCATGTTGTTCTTGCCCTTGAAAAAGCAGCGCTCGAGCAGGTTGTCGTCGCCGGAGAAATGCACCCAGTAATACTCCTCCTCGAATTTTTCCGGGTTGTAATCCACGATCGCGGTGTTGCGCACCGTGCCGTGGTGGGATTTGAAGTGAATGACGGAAAACTGGTCCTTGCTGATGGCGCCCTTGGTGAAGTAAAGGCCGTCGACCACCACGTGGGGCGCGTTGATCTCGAGAAACGAATGGCCAGAGAGAATGGTCTCGCCCGGGGTTGCCGCCCGGATGGTCAGCGGGCTGCCCTCCGAGCCCCCCTTGTCGACCTTGATGGCCACATCAGACCAAGTGCCCTTGGCCAAGATGAGCACATCGCCGGGCGCGGCCGCACCCAGCGCACCGGTCAGCGCCGAGGCATTGGGCACCGGAATGTCGCGGGCCGGGAGGCGGGATGCTCCGACCAGGAGCACGGTGGCGAGGAGGGGCAGGATGGAATTTCGTTTGATCATAGGGATGCTGGCAGGCGGGTGACGCGGAAATTGTCGAAGCGCACGTGGTTGCGGACGGTGCGGAAACCAAACCAGCCCTCGCGGAACGGCTCCTTATCGACCTTGTCGAAAATCAGCTCCCCGTCGCGGTAGAATTGGACTTTCTCACCGTCGGCGATCAGGCGGATCTTCACCGTCTTGTTGGGGACATTCATATACTTCGCGTCGGAGAAGTCATCCCCTCCCTCCAGCGGGCGACTCCCATCCCCCGGATAACGGCGAAAGCGCGTGGTCAGATTCCCGTTGGCCCCGTAGCCGACATAGTAAAGACGGAGCGGATCGTATTTTTTGAAGTTCCCCGCGCGCTCCGCACTGCCGGCGAAGAAATCGTCCGGATGCTTGGGATCGGTCGCCATCCAGAAACAGTTGAGGTCGCTGTAGCGATCGTTCGGGCCGCCCTCCTGCACCATCACCGCGTCGTATTCGATCATGATCTGGCCGGAGAACTTTTCTTTGAACCAAACCGTGCACCCGCTCTTGTCGTTTGGCCCGGGCGCATCATCAATGTCGAGTTGACCATTGATCACCGCCGTTTTGCCGCTGGGCGTCTGCTCAACGACCCAGCGCGAAAGATCCCTGTCGAAATTCTCGCTGGCCAGCAGTTCGTCGGTTGACCCTGCAGATGCCACGGCCAGCGGAGCGGCGGCAGACACAGCCAAGAACAAGAAAAGAGAGGAAGCGGGGGCAAACATCGAATGCGTGATTGTAATATTTATTGAGGCAAAGTAAACCCCGCGCCCGGGACAAAGTTGCGGTTGCCTACTTCGGCTGTGGCGAGGGTGCCGGGGTATCGACCCGATTGAGGAGCGTGGCCTGATAGGCGGCAACCTGCACGCCGTCCTTTGTCCGCACCAGGACCATCATGAAGCGGTTTTGCCCTTCGATTTGCTTCTCAGGGAGAACAACTTTGAAATCCAGCGTGCCTTTGACCAGCGCGGTGGAACCGAAAAGGTTCACCACCGGATCCTTGATCACAGCTCGCACATAATCCCGCTCGCCGTTCTGGAGCATCTCGAGAAAGCGCGATTTTGACTCCAGCAGACCCGTCCCGTGGGTGTGCGTGTAGCTCTCGTGGAGCAGAGTCTCCAACCCCGCCACATCGGCCGCCTCCACCAAAGCGGCCCAA
>JBAXCT010000329.1:0-2516 GCA_037141375.1 Chthoniobacterales bacterium
TTGCAGGTGCGGGCCTTGCGCGCGGTTACGTGAACCGCGCATCTCTCACCGCCGAACGGTTCATCGCCAGTCCCTTCTCCTCGGAGGGTCAGCGGATGTACCGCTCAGGGGACCTGGCGCGCTGGACCGACGCCGGCCTCCTGGAGTTCGGCGGCCGGGCGGATGAGCAGGTCAAGATAAGAGGCTTTCGGATCGAGCCGGGCGAGATCGCGTCCGCCTTGAGCAGTATCGAAGGGATCAGTCAGGCCGCGGTCGTGGTGCGCGAGGTGGCCGGCGAGAGACGCCTGATTGCGTATCTCACGCCACAGGCCTCGGGCTCTATCCCCGAGGCCGCTGTCCTACGACAGCGCCTAAGCCAGAGCCTGCCCGAGTACATGATCCCGGCGGCGTTCATGCAGCTTGAGGCGTTGCCGCTGACCTCCAGCGGCAAGCTGGATCGCAAGGCCTTGCCGGATCCTGAGATCTCAGGCGATAGCGCTTATGTTCCCCCGGAGACTGCCAGCGAGATCCTGCTGTGCCGGCTCTTTGCCGAGCTCACTGGCGCAAAGGAAGTCTCGGTTGACGATAACTTCTTCTCTTTGGGCGGCCACTCGCTGTTGGCGATGCGCCTGGTCGCTCGGTTGCGCGAGGCCCGCGGAGTGAGCTTGCCGCTGCGAGCCTTATTTGAGAGCCCCACGCCAAGGGCTCTCGCCGAACGGCTGGACGAGGTCGACGGTGATCGGCCTTACAACCCATTGCTGGTACTGCGCGGCTCGGGCTCCGGAGTGCCACTTTTCTGTGTACATACCGGACTGGGCACTGGGGTGGAGTATCGACCCTTGCTGGCGCATCTTGACGTCGACACCCCTGTCTATAGTCTGCAGGCGCAAGGCATTGAGGGCGCCGTCGCGTTTCATGCGTCTGTCGAAGAGATGGCGGCCTGCTACATAGAGTCGATACGAGAAATTCAATCTCAGGGGCCGTACCGCCTTCTGGGCTGGTCATTTGGGGGTACCGTTGCCCACGAAATGGCCCGCCAACTGGAGGCGCAGGGTGAGTCGGTGGCATTGCTTGTGATCATGGACACGATGTTTGAATCAATCTCCGGCTCCGAGGCAGAAGATGCCGCTGGTGCCTTGATAGCGACGGAGGAGAGTGAATACCAAGATCTGCAGGAACTCGCACGACAGGGACGTGCCGATGTCCAGGCGCTGGAGGTGCCGCTGATGCAGCGCATCATCGCCTTCCAGAAGCACGTTGCAAGGCTGGCGTCGCCGAGCGTGCTGTATCGAGTGGGTGCGCCGATTCTCTATTTCAGGGCCGCCGGTAACGAGCTCTCACTGTACGAGCAACTTGCCCGGGTCACCGCGGGCGCCATTGAGATCATTGATGTCGACGCGGCACATGAAAAAATGCTCGATCCCGAATCCGCGGTGATCATCGCCGAGCATCTGAATCGTGTCCTGAGCCGTCTTGCTCCTGTGTCGCCGGTTTCATGACGGTACAGCGGCTGGATCAGCGAGGAGGTAGAGGAGCAGTAGCATCGCTCGTATGCCAACTCCCTGGAGCGCAATCTGTTCAAATGAGGAGTTCGGTGTGAATAAGCTCGGCATCTCTTTGGAAGCCAATTGACTGTGAACTTTGACAGCGAGATGCCGGTTGCCATCGACCACCAGGTTGGTGAGTGGAACCGCTTTTACACGACCGGCACGCTAACAGACTGGGAGCTTTTGCCGCCGACGGATCTATCCGAGACGCTCGCGGAATTGCTCGCGATCGATAATTCGCTCGAGAGCGCAATCGAGGTGGGGTGCGGCCGCGGTCTGCGGATCCTGACAGCTCTACTCTGCTTTGATGCGCTGAATAATCCGGCGTTTCATTTCGTCGGCGTCGACCATTCACCACAGGCCATTCACATGGCTCAGGCGTTTGCTCGCTGCCTGCGATCCGGGGAACGATTGCTTCAGCCATTTGATCGCTTCATAAGAACGGCTGTTAAATCGGGCGAAATTGCGCTGCGGGCGCGAGTTGAGTTTGTGAGGGCGGACCTGTTCTCTTGGTTATCCGCGATGGATCGCCCGGTTGATCTTGTTCTGGATTGGATGTGCCTGCATGAGATTCATCCAGACGAACGTCAACAATATGTGGCATTAGTCGCAAAAAACTGTCGCAAGTATTTTGTTTTAAATACTTTTTCGTCCGAGGGCTCCACGATAGCGGATCTCGGCAATGTTGGAAGTCACATACGAAAATATCAGCTGTCACCGGTGGAATTGGAGGCGCTGTTCGGCGGTGAATTCGAGATGATCTATTGCCGTCTGGTGCCTGAAGATCTCGCTCCGCCGCAGAAGCCGTCGGATGGCATCGTGGCTGCCAAATCCATCCACATTATGAAGCGACGTCAGTGACGTCCCTCGGCGCAGCGGACGCGGCGTGCACGTGCGGAATGAGCGACCCCCTTCGCCGGGATACAGAGCGTAGCCAACCTCGAGAAATAGAGCTTCGACCGGTTTAAGCGCGTTTCCGCCCCTCTGTTC
>JBAXCT010000330.1:0-2495 GCA_037141375.1 Chthoniobacterales bacterium
CGCGGCGGGTTGGCCTGCGGTGACTTTCGCGCCGACCTTCGGGGGATCGACATAGACGATATCCGTCAGCTCGTTCTGCGCGTGGTCGGTGATGCCGACTATGCCGGCGTCGCCTTCCAGGCGGATCCACTCGTGAGTCTCGGTGTATTTCAGATTGTCGGGAACGTTCATGTTTTTTAAAGACCGGTTACTTTACGCCGGGAGCCATAATGATGGACGATAAAGGGGCTTCTTTTCAACCACGGCGGCAAAGTTTCTTCCGCGGATATCGATGGTGAGAGACTGTCCCGGTTTGGCCAGATCGGGAGGCAGATAGGCGAGTGCCACACCCTCGCCGAGGGACGGTGCCAGCGCGCCGCTCGTCGTCTCGCCGACACGTTTTCCATCGGCCAGCACCGGATAATGCGCTCGCGGCGGGGGAGATTTTTCGGTCATGCGCAGCGCCGCCAGCTTAGCCGGCACACCGCGCTCTCTCTGCGCGAGCAAAGCATCCCGGCCGATGAAGTCCGGCTTGTCCAAGGCCACGAAGATGCCGAGCCCCGCCTCGAGCGGTGTGCGGTCGGGCGAAAGATCCGATCCATTGAGCGGGTAGCACATTTCGAGACGCAACGTATCACGCGCCCCCAGCCCGCAGGGCTTCGCGCCCGCGTTGATCGCCGATTGCCACAAGTCGGCCGCCAGCGAGGTAGGGAAAAACAATTCGAAGCCAGCCTCGCCCGTGTAGCCCGTAGTCGCCGCGATGACCATCGCGCTGCAGCGGTGGAGGGCAAGTGCCTTGTTGCGCGAGGGAATCTCCCCGCCGAAAAGCTCGCGGAAGATGCGCGGCGCCTCTGGGCCCTGCACAGCGATGGCGCCCATCGTTTCGCTGCGGTCATCGATCGTCACGCCCTCCTCGCGGTGCCCATCCAGCCAAGCCGCGTCCTCCTCGATTTTGGCCGCGTTGACCAGCAGGAGAAAATTGTCCTCGGCCAACCGGTAGACGATCAGGTCGTCGATCACGCCGCCACGCTCGTTGAGCAGGAAGGTGTATTGCGCGTCGCCGACTGCGCACTTCGCCAGATCGTTGGCCAGCATGTGCTGCAGCCAGCGCATGGCCTGCGGTCCGGAGACAAAGATCTCTCCCATGTGCGAGATGTCGAAAACACCGCACGACGTGCGCACCGCTTGATGCTCGTCGAGGATCGAGGTGAACTGCACCGGCATCTCCCAGTCGCCGAATTTGATGCACCGCGCGCCCTGGCTTTTTTGCAAATCGAACAGGGCGGTTCTTCGGATGATTTCTGGCACGCGCGCACCTTAGCCATAATGCCGTGGGCAACGCATGCAATATTCTTCCCGAGAATTCGGTCTTATCCGGGCCTGCTGAGCCAGACTTGTTTTCCATAAGCAGATCGGCTCCTCGTTATATTCCACGGTGTCAGGCGTGCGGACCCGCATGCATCGCGAGCAGGCCGATTCGGCAGCGATGTCGCATGGGGAAATCGTTTGACCCGCTTGCACCCGAAAGATACGCTCTATCCCTTACGCAGCCATAGCTCAATTGGATAGAGCATCTGACTACGGATCAGAAGGTTAGAGGTTCAAGTCCTCTTGGCTGCAGTCTCTTAATCAAGCGCTTACGAATATTTAGTGCTTCCCGAAGAAAGTGCGAGTGGCACCTGCGTGGCATAAAATCAGCGTCTTCCAAGCGCTTACATCACAGGTCCAAACCGGTGACTAACACCCCGCCGGCCCTACGCTGGAGCCCATTTAGCTCTGCCTTAACGCACTTCGTCGGCAGTCCGTTGCAAGTTCGGGCGCAATAGGAAGCCAAAGCCTTAAGACGCCTTCCACCTACGTATGACGCACTCAAACCGTGCGTTTGGCCTGGTTAGTGCTCTAGGATCCGGATTTCAAATACCAATACCCCATGCCCAAGCGCGCCGCTTCCCCCAAGACAGTCAAAGACTCCAGCGCCAACATCGGCTTCGAGGCCAAGCTCTGGCTCGCCGCTGACAAGCTGCGCAACAACATGGACGCGGCGGAATACAAGCACGTCGTTCTCGGCCTCATCTTCCTGAAGTATATCTCGGATTCCTTCGAGGAAATGCGCCTCAAGCTGGCCGCAGGGCAGGGCGGCCATGCTGGCGCGGATCCAGAGGACAAGGATGAATACTTGGCCGAGAACGTCTTTTGGGTGCCCAAGGAGGCTCGTTGGCCGCATTTGCAGGCCAGCGCCAAGCAGCCCACCATCGGTAAGTTGGTGGACGACGCCATGGTCGCTATCGAGCGCGACAATCCTCGGCTCAAAGGCGTCCTATCCAAGGACTACGCCCGCCCCGCGCTCGATAAACACCGCCTGGGCGAGATTATCGACCTCATCGGCACCATCGGCCTCGGCGACAAAGAAAACCGCGCTAAGGACGTGCTCGGCCGCGTTTATGAGTATTTCCTGACCCAGTTCGCCAGCGCCGAGGGCAAGAACGGCGGCCAGTTCTACACCCCGTCCTGCGTCG
>JBAXCT010000331.1:0-2478 GCA_037141375.1 Chthoniobacterales bacterium
GCCGAGCGTGACGAGATCGTTGAACGCGATGGTCTCGGCGGCGATGAAGCCGCGCAACTGAGCAAAAGTATACTAAACCCAAAGTCGCTGTCCGACAGTATCGACCACTTTTGCGCTGCGGGTTTTCTCTGCTTCCGCGGCTTGGAACTCTGAAAAAATGAGCCTCCTCTTGGTTGCAGGTGCGTTTTGCGCGTCCTTGCAAGCATGCACTGCTTTTTGGTGTGTCGCTTTGCCGACCGCCTTGCTCGGCAAAGCTGAGGTCGATTTCGTTCCGGGTATCGCTTTAGGCAAGGACGAAACCGTGCGCCTCAGCCACGCGCCCGACCTCGAGACCATCAAGGCCCGGTTCGATCGCAGCGAGCAGTTCTTCCGGACCATTTGACGGTGCGTCAACCGTCACTCAAGAGACGGTTTCCGTTGGCTTTACTGCAGTGAAACTTTCAACCGTAAGAAAACTTGTGGCGCAAAAATCCGGTTTATCGACAGTCGCCTCCGCTCGATCGATCCCTCCCTTCTCAAGTAAGCATCGGACAAAGCGGATGCTAATTCCGAAGCATCGGGAGTTTTCCATGCATCCAAATTGACCGAGACAAGCGGCGTGACGCTCACGTCGGTTTTCGCCGTATCCTTCCAATATTCGAGGTGCACCATCGTTGCATCCGTAGCTAGTCGTGGAAGGAGTTGGGATGAGTTTGTTGTTGCGCCGAGCCCTAACGCGTAGGCAACGAGATTAGGAACACCATCATTGTTGATGTCGCCGTCGGCATGATTTCCGATGGATCCGCGTGTCAAGCCCGCCGCATCCTCTGACGAATCGGCCCAAAGCAAGAAACCCGATGGTGACACGCCGCTGATTTGCTTGGAAGTTCCCGCTGGCCACGATCTTTCATAATGGCGCGGGATTGCGGTAAGGACATAATTTTGGCCGGTCACCGGCGTGAATGAGAATGTTCCGCCATTGGGTTGCGAGGAAACTGTCTCGGTAAGCGTGTCCAGATTGTTGAAAGTGACCAGATCGACAAACCATCCGGCCAAATCGCTGGTCTGATAAAAATAAGTGCTACTCGTGTGCACATAACTGAAGCGCAGGAGCAATTTACGACCCTCGTAGGGCGACAGGGACGCGGTGCGTGTTACGAAGGCTGATTCTGTGTCGCCTCCGTTGCCTGCAAGTTCGAACACGCTTATCCAACTGGCGCCGTTATCGGTGGATATTTGAACCCTGGCCTTTTGCGTGGTGCTCGCATAGCGCAACCTGCTCCAAAAGGAAATCGAAGCACCGGGTTTTGCGAAGAAGGCTGTGTTATATGTCAGGGTCTGGTCTGAGAGACCCGTGGCGGTAGCCAGATGATATGAGTTGGAACCGCTGTATTTAATTGTGGCCGACAACGGCGAGTAGGTTCCGGTGGTTGACTTCGTAACTTTTGTCAGATCGTCTGCGCTATCGGAGGATGCCGGCGAACGGGTGCCAATTTGGACATCGATGGCTGTTGCCCAAGGCACAAACGGTAGAGTGTAGACATTCTCTCGTCCTGCTACCGGCGTCGCGCTGCCGGTGATAGCCGGCAGCGAATAGCTCATCGAAAGGTCTACTTTCTTGTTCGATGAACCGTCGAAAGTTGCGCCAACCGCCACGTTGGTGACGTCGCCTCCGAAGGATACAGTTCGGGCATCCGTCAGTCCGCCAATAGGCAGCGCGTATCCTCCACTAGTCGAGGTGTTGGCGTAGTAGGTGCTGCCCGGCACATCCACTCGAACTCCTCGGACTCCCTCACCGGAATCATAGGCTCCATCCGAGTCAAAATCGTAGTAGACCACACCGAGTACTTGGGGCGACGGTGTCGATGCGCTGGCTGCGAAATTCTCTGTCACCATTCCCACGTTGTTCCCGATGAATGTCCCAGCCAGCAGGCCTAGACCTACGTCCTCAAATTGAGCGCTGCAGATATTTTCGCGATGGCCTGCACTCAAAAAGAGACTTTGATGCAGATCGTAAGCTTGTGTTGTCAAATCTACGGCGCCCACTCCTCCGCCATAAGCAATATTCTCTCCCCAAGTCCAAGCACCTGTGAACACGTAACCGGCTGTTGTCATCCGGTCACCCGCGGAAGATCCACCGGAACCCGTGTGAGAGAAGGTGCCGGTGTTCAGCATCCATTGCGAGTGCGCGCGTGCCGAGCTGATGAGGTTGGAGTTGAAAGAGAGAGGTTGCTTTGGAGTGTCTTGGATCGTCTCTGCCGATAAACCTTGGTTCAGATCAATTCCGTAGCGCGTTGCTTCGGCCCCAGGATTTGCGCGCGCACGATTTATCAACTCGAGCATGAGTTGCTCGTAATCGCTCGGCTCTCCATGCTGAGAAAGGACTGTTGAAGCTGAAGAGGTCAGGGGAGAAACGCACGCCACAATTATTAGAATACAACGCATGTGCATCATCTCTCATTATCTACTATTAATGGTAACTACAAGCCTGCCACCGTC
>JBAXCT010000332.1:0-2453 GCA_037141375.1 Chthoniobacterales bacterium
GCGGTTCGGAGAGAGGTGGCCGAGACCGGGAGGTCAGGCCCGTGAATCAAGGCCGATCCCGGACGGGGTCTTCTGGAAGCCAGTCAGCGGCGGGCCGTCGAAGGCGGAGTGCCCCCGTTTGCGGCCTGCTCGGCAGGGGGTGGATATACTGAACGGAGCGCCTGTTAACGCACCGGCGACTGGGGTGCCGAATCGCCGTAAACCACTGTCGGGAAAACGTTTGAGGCCAGAGTCTGCCTGCGGCAGATGGTGCGTTAACACGCAGGCGTGGGTGGATACACGGTCCGTATAAATACGAGTTCGGCATTCTGAAGTCTTCCATGGGAAAACGAGATCGATATCGCGATCATATCGACCCTGAATACAGGCGATGGGGACGCACGTATCGATCCTTCCCTGGTGTTAACGAATGCGCTCGGCTTGTGCTTGATCGAAAGGCGACTGGTGCGTGGGCGGACATCGTTGCATTTGAACTTGCAGAAAATGCCCGCGACCATCTCAACGAACTGATCGATGCATTTCGAGCCCACGAATCGGACGATTTCGCACTCTACGTGTTGATAGCGCTCGAAATGTCGGCATTGCCCGGCAGCGTGAAGTTTCTCTCAAGCGTCCTTCGCGATGGAAACGTGGGATTCCTGCCGTATGCTCGACGAGCACTGGAAGCAATCGATACAAAGGAAGCCTGCTTTGCCCTGTTCACCCAGACGAATGCAGAACAAAGCGGTCAACCGAAGCCGCCGATGACGCGGAATCTGAAATCATAGTTTTTTGGCGGCGGCTCGGTTACCGCGGCCGTTCTGCCCACCGATGACGTCCTGCTACAAACAGGCGTTCGGCCAATACGAGCCCCTTACTCCCTCTTGACACTGGAGACGCAAGCATGCCGTTATCGAACACAGACGCCGACGCTACCGATGCTGAGATTGCTCCCCAAGTCCGGACGCTTCAGATTATTCACACAGCTCTCATGGTCGGCGTTGCGTCATACCTCGTCTTCCTCGTTTCGCAGGGTCTTCACTTCTCCGAGGATTCCGACGCATTGCCGCTGATTCCACTCGGCTTTGCGGCCGTGAGCGTCGTCATGTTGTTTGTGGTTCCACCCATGGTTCGGCGTGAAGGTCTTGCGGCCTTCCGCGGAAAAACGCAGATCCCTGCCGAATCGCTTGTCGCGCCTTTCCAAACGGGGCACATAGTCGGAATGGCCTTGCTGGAAGGCGCCGGATTTCTGAGTTGCTTTGCCCTGGCAGGTGGATACGGGGGTACGCCCCGCTGGTTTCTAGCGGTACCGGTCGCTCTCCTTGTCCTCATGTTGATCCGTTTTCCGCGGGTGGCTTCTGTAGCCGATTAGATATCAACGGCTCGCGATGAAATCGCCCTGGAGATGTAAGGCTCTGCAAAACCAAGCAACGCAGCGGACTCGCGATAGAATCCGGCGGGAAGGTTCGGACAAGGTTACGAGCCGCTGATTGCCCACCTTCGGCAGTAGAAAGAAAGCTTATGGATGAAAACATAAAGCCTCTGAACACCGCAATGCTGGGTCGAAGAAAATGGCCCATATTGATCGCAGGCGTGCTCCTTCTGGCTGTCTTCGGCTACGCCTATGTCGCACTGACTTCGTATCCGCTCAACAGGCCGAATCGCACCCCTGGCCGAGCGTGGTCAGCCTGGGACGCAGCTGACCATGATGTCGACGGCAAAGTAACTCGTGAGGAGATGGAACGTTTTGGCAGACAAGCGTTGCATCGAAATGTCGAGCAACTGCTACAGACCTTTGACGCCGCTGATACGAATCGCGATCGAATCGTGACGCAGGATGAAATTGACGGGTACGGAACAGATATTGGAAGTATGGACCCGCTCAATCGCAAAAAGTAATGAGAGTCTTTCAATTCCCCTGCACTGACAAGAGCTTCGATCGTACCGGGCCTAACACGGCGGTCAACCCGAGCAGGGGATTGGTTGCATTACGAAATCAACGGTTCTTGGCCGCCGCCGGGTTACCGCAAGCGTTTGGCGGGCGGAGGGTGTCATGGCGGACAATCGCTACGATCTTGGTTGGCTGGTCGGAAGGACGCTCGCCGAAGTCAATGCATCCGAGCACGGCTCTTGGCAGTTCGGGTTTAGCCCAGCCGCCGGGGTGGAGCTGGCCTGCGGGCACCAGCGGCCTCCCGGCAGTTGGTGAGGTTCCAGCCACCGAACCGGTCGCTGCTGGTCGAGAACGTTGGGCAATCAGAGCGGAGGCCGCATGCTACCTCTCATCCCCGAGCCGCTCTGGGGCCTCATGCTCTCCACGAACGACTGTTATCCAGGCTGCTCGTGCGAGGCTGACCGCTTCGAGATCGATCCGCCGCGAGTCAGCCGCTGGGTGGCCGAGGCCGGCATCGAGCAAGGCCGGCAGGCCCTGGGCCAGCTTGACGCCCTCTTCGCCGGCCTGCCCGAGAGTCGCGAAA
>JBAXCT010000333.1:0-2444 GCA_037141375.1 Chthoniobacterales bacterium
GTCCTCCTCCCCCTCCAGGTGCTGGCCATCGGGCGGAATCTGCAGGAGATGAACGCCGATCATCGCGCGCCGCCACCGGCCGATTTTTCGCGCAGCGCCGCAACGACCGGCGCCGGCACCACGCCGGAGACATCGCCACCAAACAGCGCCACTTCCTTGACGATGCGGCTGCTGATGTAGCTGTAGTCCTCCTTGGGCATGAGAAAGATGGTCTCCACTTCGGGTGCGAGGCGGCGGTTCATCAAGGCCATCTGGAATTCGAATTCGAAGTCCGACACCGCGCGCAACCCGCGGACAATAACGGTCGCCTGCTCCGCCTTGACGAAGTCGACCAGCAGCCCGTCCATCTGCTTGACCCTCAACCGCGTCTCGCCGGGCAGCGAGGCCTTGATCAGCGCGATGCGCTCGTCCGCCGAGAAGAGTGGGCTCTTGCCTTCGCTCGGCGCGACCGCCACAACCACCTCGTCAAAAAGCCGCAGCGCGCGGCCGATGACATCAATGTGACCGAAGGTCACCGGGTCGAAGCTTCCCGGATAAATGGCGCGTTTCATGGTCTATTCCCATTCGATGGTCGCGGGCGGTTTGCTCGAAACATCATAGCAGACGCGATTGACCCCGCGCACCTCGTTGATGATGCGACCGGAAAGGCGCGCGAGCAACTCGTAAGGCAGGCGAACCCAGTCGGCGGTCATCCCGTCCCGGCTCTCCACCACGCGCAAGGCCACGGTATTCTCGAAGGTCCTCTCGTCTCCCATCACCCCGACCGAGCGCACGGGAAGCAGCACGGCGAACGATTGCCAGACACGGTCGTACCAGCCGGATGACACCATTTCGCACTGCACGATCTGGTCGGCGGCCTGCAGGACGCGAACACGCGCGCGCGTCACTTCGCCCAAGATTCGCACGGCGAGGCCGGGCCCGGGGAATGGTTGGCGCTGGACGATCTCGAGCGGGAGCCCGAGCTGCAGTCCGACCTCGCGCACCTCGTCCTTGAAGAGCTGCCGCAACGGCTCGACGAGTTGGAATTTCATGCGCTTGGGCAGCCCGCCGACATTGTGGTGGCTCTTGATCATCGAGGCCGGGTTGCCCGCGATGGGGACGCTCTCGATCACGTCGGGATAGAGCGTGCCTTGGGCCAGAAAGCGGTAGGGGCGCCCCTTGCGCTGTGCGGTCAACAACTTCGCCGAGCGCTCGAACACGCGCACGAACTCGTTGCCGATGATCTTGCGCTTGCGCTCGGGATCAGTCACGCCGCGCAGCAGACCGAGAAATTTGGCCGACGCATCGACGATGCGCAGATCCATGTGGAAGTGCTTGCCGAAAATTTCGCGGACCCAATCGCGCTCACCCGAGCGAAGCAGTCCGTTATCGACGAAGATGCAGGTGAGCTGAGGCCCGATCGCCCGGTGGAGAAGCGCGGCAGCAACCGAGGAATCCACGCCTCCGCTCAGACCGAGGATCACGCGATCCTCGCCAACCTGCGCGCGGATCTCTGCGCAGGCGCGATCGATGAAGGAGTCGGCCGTCCAGTCCGGACGGCAGCCGCAGATGCGGAGGAGAAAATTTTCGATCACCTCGCTGCCCCGCGGGGTGTGGGAGACCTCGGGGTGGAATTGGAGGCCGTAGAACCCGCGCTTCAGGTCGGCGATTGCCGCGGACTTGGAATTTTCCGTGGTCCCGACCGCGGCGAAACCGCGCGGCAATTTGGTCACCTTGTCCCCGTGGCTGTTCCAGACCTCGAGCTTGCGTGGCAGCCCGGCGAAGAGCGCGTTTTTCCGCGTGACGGACAACTTGCCGGGGCCGAACTCACGGCGGCCGGAAGGCTCCACCGCGCCACCGAGGTCGCGCGCCAGCAGTTGCATGCCGTAGCAGATCCCGAGCACCGGCAACCCGAGCCGGTAGATACCGCGGTCCACCCGCGGCGCACCCTTGGCGTAGACGCTGGCCGGGCCGCCCGAGAGGATGATGCCCTGCGCTCCGCTGCGCTTCAATTCGGCCGCGGTGGTCGTGTGCGGCAGGATCTCCGAGTAAACCCGGCACTCGCGCACGCGGCGGGCGATCACCTGCGTGTATTGCGAGCCGAAATCGAGGATGACGACTTTGGATGGAACCCCGGACTGGGGCTTGCGCGGACTCACTGGTATTGGGGCCCGAAGGAGTCTGTGGTTGGACTGGTCGAGATCAGTCTGCCCTGCCCGGTGATTCCTTGATCGAATTTCTGGCTGACATCATCGCCCGCCTCCTGCACTGCGGTGCAGCCCCCGGCGGCGAAAGCAATCGCTGCCGCCAAAAAGAGAAGAATGTTTTTGAATTTCATCTTGGCCATAGTTTGCAGCGCCAAAATTAACCGCCCGCGGGAGACGGGGCAAGGGACAAGGTTCGGACGGCGGAAAGAAATTTTCGGAAGACCCCGGCGGCCCACTTGCGGCCAGCCTCATCGGAGT
>JBAXCT010000334.1:0-2437 GCA_037141375.1 Chthoniobacterales bacterium
AGACGGAGCAGTGGAAGTGAGCGTGCAGCCCTCGCTCGTGCCCGAAGGCAATATCCTTGCGTCGGTCCGCGGCGTCTTCAACGCCATCGCGGTACGCGGCGACGTGGTCGGGGAATCGCTTTTCTACGGACGTGGCGCCGGGCAGGATCCGACGGCTAGCTCGGTGATCAGCGATCTGGCCGACGCGTCCGTTGCCCTCGAATCCCCGCGAGGTTCGTTCGGGTTCATTCCGCACGAGCTTTACGGGAAGTTGCGTTCATCCGACGAGGTGGTCAGCCCTTTTTATCTGCGCCTTGGGGTTGATGATAAACCCGGTGTCCTCGCGCGCATCGCTAGCGTGCTCGGTGAGGCGAACATCGGCATTTCGTCGGTCATCCAACCCGAGACTCAGGATGGGGATCAGGCGTCTTTGGTCCTTATGATCCACGATGCCCCGCGCGGGAGCATGCTGGATGCCCTGCAAAAAATCCGTGCCCTCGATTGCGTGCACGCCGAACCGGCACTTTACCGCGTGGAGGTAACACAATGAAAAACCTGCACGATCGCGGCGTGATCAGCCGCTACCGGCCATATCTTCCGGTTACGGCGCAGACGCCCGTGGTTTCGCTGAACGAAGGATCCACTCCGCTGATCTACTCGCCCAAGCTGAGCGCCGTGGTCGGGCGCGGGGCCGAGGTCTACGTCAAATACGAGGGGCTCAATCCGACCGGGTCATTCAAGGATCGCGGCATGACCATGGCCATCTCGAAGGCGGTCGAACGCGGGGCCAAGGCTGTTATCTGCGCGTCGACCGGCAACACCTCCGCCGCCGCGGCCGCCTACGCCGCGCGGGCCAACCTCGCCTGCGCTGTCTTGCTTCCGGCCGGAAAAATCGCCGCGGGCAAATTGCTCCAGGCCTTCATCTACGGCGCGAAAGTCGTGGCCATCCGCGGCAATTTCGACGATGCCCTGCGCCTCGTGCGCGAGCTCGGGGCTGACGGGCGCTTCGAGATCGTCAACTCGATCAATCCGTTCCGCATCGAAGGACAAAAGACCGCCTCGTTCGAAATCATCGAGGAACTCGGCGATGCTCCTGATATCCACATTCTTCCCGTGGGCAATGCGGGCAATATCACAGCTTATTGGAAGGGGTATCGCCAATACCACGAGCTCGGCAAGGCGACCAGGCTTCCGCGCATGACCGGATTCCAGGCCGCTGGTTCGGCTCCGATTTTCTTCGGCCATGTGGTCGACAATCCTGAGACCGTCGCCACGGCGATCCGTATCGGTAATCCGGCGAGCTGGGAAGGGGCGTCCAACGCGGTGAAAGATTCGGGCGGTTGCATCGACATCGTGACTGACGAGGAGATCATGCGGGCGCAGCGCTGGCTCGCCGCGGAGGAGGGGATCTTCGTCGAACCGGCCAGCGCCGCCTCGGTCGCGGGTCTGCTCAAATGTTTCTCCAACGATCGCTGCGCGACGTGTCCCTTCCATCGGTATCCCGAGGGTGCGAAGATCGTCCTCACCGTGACCGGCAACGGCCTCAAGGATCCCGAGGCGCCGATGATCCACGGGTTCAAGGCGCTGGAGGCGGAGGCCGATATGGCGTCGGTCGCGCGCGTTCTCGGCGTCGAATAGACATGGCCCTCATCGTCCAGAAATACGGCGGAACTTCCGTCGGCAATCCCGAGCGCATCAAGAACGTCGCCTCGCGAGTTCTTCTGACACAGCGCGAAGGAAACAAAGTGGTCGTGGTCGTCTCAGCCATGTCCGGGGTCACCGATTCCCTGATCAAACTTTCGCGCGAGGTTTGCGCGCGTCCGAGCGAGCGGGAGATGGATGTTCTGCTCTCCACCGGCGAGCAGACGACGATCGCGCTGCTCGCCATGGCCCTGCAAGGGATGGGGGCCAGCGCTGTTTCGCTCACCGGCGCGCAGGCCGGCATCGTGACCGATGGGGTCCATACCAAAGCCAAGATTTTCAACATCACGCCGAAGCAGATCCGCGCGCAACTCGACGGCGGTTCGATTGTCATCGTGGCCGGATTCCAGGGCCAGACAGCGGAGGGTGCCATCACCACGCTAGGGCGCGGCGGTTCAGACCTGACCGCCATCGCCTTGGCCGCCGCGCTCAAGGCCGACAAATGCGAAATCTACACCGACGTCGACGGCGTCTACACCTGCGACCCGCGCATCGTGCCTGACGCAACGAAGATCGATGCCATCAGCTACGAGGAGATGCTCGAGATGGCGTCGTCGGGCTCGAAGGTCATGCAGTCGCGCTCGGTCGAGTTCGCCAATAAATTCAACGTGCTCTTCGAAGTGCGCAGCAGCTTCAACCACAACCCGGGAACCATCGTGAAAGCAGAAACACCAGGCATGGAGGACGTCGTCATCCGCGGCGTCAGCATCGAACGCAACCAGGCGAAAGTCACCATCGAGGGCGTGCCCGACAAGAC
>JBAXCT010000335.1:0-2427 GCA_037141375.1 Chthoniobacterales bacterium
CCCCTACGCCCACCCCTACGCCTACGCCGACACCAAGCCCAACGCCCGCTCTCTCCTCGTATGAATCTTGGCTCACGAATTACCCCACCTTGAGCGGTACGAACACGATTGGCACCAATGATCCAGATGCTGATGGCTTCATCAACAACTTGGAATACTACTTTGACGGCAACCCAACTGAGGGCTCGCCGGCACTGCTCACCGCAGTTGCCAGCGGATCGCAGGTAGTCTTGAGTTTCATCGGCAGCACCAACACAAACGCGGTTAATCCCGGTGCCATCAGTTATGTCGTCCAATCCTCAGCCAATCTCTCGGGTGCATGGACGAATAACACTAACGCCACCTTGGCAATCTCAGTCTCAACCAACCAGAATGGCGTCTTGCTCTCCAACCAATACGAGCGCAAGCAGTTCCTAACGCCTGCATCTGATAGCGGCACCAAATATTTCTACCGCATCCAAGCGACGAGTGCTCAGTAATATGCCTGTCTCCTAGCTGTGAAGCGCTTCTTTTGGCCTGCGGTCTTGGTCGCCGTCGCCCTAATTCTAGGGCTGGGTGCCGTTCTTTGGCCAGAGACACAACAGCAAGTTGTTTCTGTCGGTTCCGCTGCGCCCGGTGCCGCGCGGCGCGCAGAGGCTCAAGCCTCCTCGAGCGTGGCCGATGCATTTGCTTCTGACATGTTTTCCGCCCCAGCGAGTCCTGCCGGCCTTCATGCTCCAACTCGGTCTTCTGTGCATGGAGATCTTTCCAGTGTGATGGGAGGTGCTGCCCATGCTCCTGCGGTTGGGGACGAGACTGCTTCATCGCGGCAGGAAGTAATACCCAAGGCGATTTCTAACCTTCCGGCTGACAGTTCCGCTCGGCAGAGCAGGGGTTCGACTTCGGCTACCGCAGATTCATCGGGCAGTGTGTCGTCCCCGCCTGCGGTTGCCGTTTACTCCGATCCGTCTCCCGCCGTTGTACCCGGGGCCGAGGATCCCGAAATATCTGTCGTGGTGCCGGCCGGTGCCCGTGCTCCCATTGTGTTTTACGATAACCTCAGCCGCCCGGCCCCGCAAAAAGTTGCGCTTGATCGTATCGCTACCGAGTTTCAGGAGGCCGTCTCGGCTTCCCCGCCGCCAGGAATGACTCAGGAAGCCTATTGGGATGAGGTGCGCAAGTGGGCCGATCTCCGATACCAGGCCCTCTATGGGTTTGATGCCTACAATCAGCTCACCATGCATGCGGCTCGCGAAGCACTCGCGGAAAAAGAACTCTTGAAGCAGCGGTTCGGGACACCATGACATCCTCATTCCGCCGACCATTGATGGCGGCGGCCAGTGGAGGAATTCTGATACTTTTGTCGATCTACGTTCTGATCGGCACGCCTTTGGCGCCATTTCATGGAGATGAGTCGATGCATGTCTGGAGCAGCGAAGACTCAGATATGTTGACCGGTCTCGGGCCATGGAGTCTCACCGTCAGCCCTCCTTATGTGGTGGATTCGCCGCAGCATTTTCGATTAGCCACCGGCAGCATTTATAAGCACTGGCTGGGCCTCATCCGTCGTCTCGCCGGGCTCGGACAGGATGTGCTGCCACCAGCGCCAGGGTGGGACTGGGCCTCAGATTACAAAACCAATGAAGCCATGGGGCATGTGCCGCGACCTGAACTGCTCGCGGTGGCCCGGTTGTCTGCTGTGCTGTTGTCAGCGCTGGCTATTTGGCCCGCGAGTCTGATCGGTCGCGCGGTGGCTGGTCGTCCGGGGGCTTTGCTCTACCCGATGTTTCTTTTCCTAAACTCTGCCGTGCTGCTCAACGGACGCCGCGCGATGCAGGAAAGCGCGCTTCTGCTCTTCGGCTTGCTCGCTATCTGGGCTGCATTTCATCTCGCGGGCTGTCTCTCCACTAAACAGAGGCATCAAGCCGTCTCCTGGATGTTTTTCTCTGCAGCGACAGGGCTGGCCCTCGCGGCCAAACATTCCGGAGTCATCTTCGCGGCGGGTGCTTTCGCGGTGGTGATCGTGGCCAGCCTCCGCATGGGGGGAATCGCTGCCCTGCGCGGGAATGTCCGCGCTTTGGTCCTCTCGGCTGCTGCCGGAATGATGGTTTTCTTTCTCCTCTCTCCGGCCTTGTGGAATCGGCCGTGGGAAAGAGTTGTTGATGTGGTGTCGGTGCGGACGCAGCTGCTCGAAGCATGCAGCGATCCGGAAGATTCGGCGTTGCCGCAAAGGATTCAGCGTGTGCTGACCATGCCGTTTCTCGAACCTACCCAATATTTTGAGTTGTTGAGCTGGCGGGATACGCCGGGAATCGCGGAAAGCATCCGCTCCTACGAGGCATCGGGACTGGCGGGGCTGCCTCGCCGTGGATTGGTCGGATGGGCTTTGACCGCATGTGTTGCCGCTGGAGTCGTCTTCAGTTTGCGATCTAGCGAAGGCGATTCCGC
>JBAXCT010000336.1:0-2425 GCA_037141375.1 Chthoniobacterales bacterium
CGGATCAACAGCTCCTCCGGCGACGGAAGCCATCCAGACCAGCGCCAGCGGGGCGATGAACGAGGCCCGACGCGCATTCATGGCGTATAGGCGACCCGGTAAAAGCCACGCACAGCCCGTACCCGCTGAGGGGCTGTGTCCTTGTAACTGGCGCTGGTGTGCGTGGCGGGGAAGGAGACCGTGTCGAAGGTTGTCCAGTTGATAAGGTCGGGCGACCACTGTACGGCGTAGGGCTTATTGGCGATCGCAGTCCAGCGGAAGGTCACCGCGTCCGAGGTTCTGTCTGTAACTTCGATCTCGGGGTAGAGGCGCGGGGGGAGGGCATATGAGTGGCTCACATCGCGGTTGTGGCGTGCGGTTGTTTCGTCGGCCGGACGATAGGCCCGCACATATTCCACGACAGCTTGGGCGGCACCAACCGTGACCCTAAGGTGGCCCGAGTTGGGCAAAATGACGCCGGTCGAATATTTTCCGTCCGCCGAACTCCCGGTCTGAGTGTAGTTCGCCGTGCCGGGTTGCGGGCACTCCTGGTAGACCACGCCGTCGAGTGTCTGGCATCCATAGAAATGGTCGTGGCCGTGGAAAACTGCATTCACCCCGTTTTCCACCAGGAGTTGGTGGATCGGTTTGTCCCAACCCGGGCGCCGCGCCGCGAATCCCTCCGTGCCGTCCGTATTTTTGCCGCCCCACTCGTACTTGTCGGCGACCTCCACGCCGCCGCGCGCCGCGACATTTCGGGTCACGCCATCGGCGAGGGTCGGTGTTCCACCGACCAGATGATGAGTGAAGACAAATTTGTATTTGGCGCTGCTATTGGCCAGCGTTTCCTTCAACCAGTCGTATTGCGCTTTGCCCAGCGTCCATTGCCACGCGTCATTCGCCTGGTTTGGATTGGTCGCGGTGTTCCAAAAAGGATCGAGCACGATGAAGAGCGCATCCCCCCATTCCCATGCGTAATAGTCCTCGAGCAACCCGAGGTTCAGATTGCGGTGCACCGTTTGCGTGTTGCCGGTGAAGAACGGATCGGCTGTCCAAGTCCCGTTGTCCCAGACTCCCGGCACGGGATTGGGGTAGTAGAAGCGACGGGCGACGACATCCCATGCAGCTACGCAATTCGCCGTGCCATCGAAATACCAACCCTCCTCGCCCTCGTGGTTGCCGAGGCACAGAAGAAAAGGCACCGAGTGGCACGTGCGTCCAAAATAGGTCCGCAGTTCGCGGCAGCGGCTGGTGATGTTCGCGTAGTTGAGGAGCATGTTGAGTGGAGCCAGGGCTGCTGGATCCAGCTTGTCGGTCATGAAAATATCGCCGAGGTCGATATGGAAATCCGGCTCATCTGCCGCAACATTTTCCAGGGCGACCTTGAGCAGGTCCGTGCTGGTATTCTCGTCAAGATGCGGATCGGCGGTGATGGTGAAAGCGAAGCTCCTGCCACGCGCTTTCGCTGTGCAGAAACCACGCTCGCCGCGCGAGAGGAAACTTCCGCTGCTGCCAGTCGGCCGGTAGCGCACGCGATAAAAGTAGGCTGTGTCTGGCAGGAGCGATCCGATCTTGATGTTGATGGGCTCATCCGCGCCATGTGGTGCTGGGGCTGTCTGCGCCGTGTAAGCACCCGAGGTGGTGCCATACTCGACATAGAGTTCCATAGCCTGCGACGAAAACATGTTCAGCGTGACCGAGGTGTCGGTCGGCCGTCCGAGAAATTCCGACGAGGTGAAGACCGAGTCGGTCAGGCTGCTGCTCACGGCATACGAAGCCCCGGGACTGGTCGTGGCGCCGCCGGCGGCATCGGAAGCCGTGATCTGGTAGTTGATCGTGGTACCGCCAATTTGTGGCGGCACGGCGCCCCCATAGACACCGTCCCCCGCCGCACCGTCCCCGTGTGACCCATCGTCGAACATATCGACCACAGTCGGCGGCAGGCCGGCGATGGTGGAAACGCTAATATCATCGATCTGCACCTTCGATCCCGTCTGGCCACCCACGCCATTGCCAACGAACTGGAAGCGCATCTTCAGCGTATTGGTCAGTTCCGCGGACGTCAGATCGTAGTGGAATTTCGCAGCGCTGTGGTTTGTGCCAGCCAGTTCGCTGGCGCGGGTGAAGTAGTTCGTGCCATCGGCCGAAAGCTGCATGGTCCATCCTTGGCCGGCTGAGACGTTCGTGGCCGCGACCCAGAACTCGATCGACCCAGCGTTACCGGTGGCGTTGATCGCGTTCGACAACGTGACCATGCGGTCGGAAAGGCTGGCCGTGCCCTTCTTGAACTCAAGGCCGCACGGATTTCCTGACCCAGCTGGAGTGTGATTGGCATTCGTGGTTTGCGCGATGTCCCCCGACGATGCAGGGGTTGTCATCCAGGCGTTATCACAACCATCGCCGGTCCAAGGATTGGCGGCATTCGAGCGCATGGTCTCCTTGAAGG
>JBAXCT010000337.1:0-2422 GCA_037141375.1 Chthoniobacterales bacterium
ACCTCGTCTTCACGCCCGGCGGCGACCCCGGCGTACCCGAACCCGGCACCTGGGCGGCAGGGGCCTTGCTCGCCGGTGGCGCAGCCTTCATGTGCTGGCGCAGGCGCGTCAAGGTTGCCTGAGCCTCAAGCCGCGGTTGATCGTTGAGCTTAAAAAGGAAGTTGAGGGCGGAGGGATTCTGTTCTTCCCTCGGAATAGTGGACTGCGTGAGCGCAGTATTATCGGTTTTAGTTGGTGTTGTTCGTTTTGGAGGTAGCGAGTGAGGAAGTTTTACGGTGACTGGCAACCGAGGGCACTGTGGAGGCGGCGGCGGTTGTAGGGGTTATTCAAGGTAATCAAAAATGGCGGCGCAGACCTCGGACTTGGACTCGAAGACACCGTCTTCGGGTAGCAACTGGCTTAGGATGGAAGCAAGCAAGCCCAAGGGCTCGACGCTTCGGCCTTTCGGCCCGCGGGCGCAGGCCGAAGCAGCCTGCGCTGTGAGCCCCTTGGTGGAGCGATCGATCACGCCCGGTGCGTAGCAAGGTGGCAGAAGCGCCCAACTCGGCTGCTACCGTCTTCAAGGAACGCTGGCTGCTGATGAGGAGGTGGGATGGGTTTTGGGCATGGTAGGTGTCATCTCTGGATCCTCTGCGCCCACGAGCTCTTTTTAGGCTTAAAGGGATTTTCCCGGAACCGCACGACAGGGAAACTCGTCAGGATCCCCCGACGATCTCTTCGATCTTCTGGAGGACTTCCTGCGGCGACTGCCACTCGTTGCCAGGTTGGCCGGTGAGATCCTTGCCGTCCTCGCCGATCAGCACGAGATAGGGGATGCCATCCGAGGAATATTTGCGGAACGCCTCATCCTTCGCCTGATCATATTTGACGGACGGCCAAGGCATGCCGGTTTCTTTGACATATTCTTCCATCGCACTTGCGTCCTTATCAGAACTGACGAAGACCAACTCGAAATTCGGGTGCTTCGGTTTGAATCCCTTGTACCACTCGACAAGCTTCGGTGTGAACATGCGGCATGGCGGACACCAGTGCGCGGAGAAATAAAGTGCGGTGTATTTTGGGCTACCTTCGACGGACGGCCCGGCCAGGTTGGCTTTGATGTCTTCGAAGAACCCGGCACGCACCGTGCCGGCCAAAAGGACGATAAGGAGAGGGAGGAGCAGCTTGGTTTTCATCGTGGGTAAAATGAACCTCTCCCGCGCCGTTGGCAACCAATCCCTCGGCTTGCCGCTTTTCCCTGGTTGTTTTCCCGAGGCAACGACGATAGTTGTCACGCATGCGCCGCTTTCTGGCTCTCTTGCTTCTGGCCAGCTCGGCCGTCGCCGGACCGATCGTTCGCGAACCCGGCGTGATCTACCTCTCCGATTTCGAGGCGCAGGAACCGCGCTTCAAGCTGACTGCGCCAGCCCCGTGCTACTTCGACGTCGACCAAAGTCGCTATGCCGGCACGCTGCGCTTCCCGCAAGTCGTGACCGCTGTCGCCGTTGCTCCCGATGGCTCGTTCCGCGTGCGCGGCAACGCCAAGCAGGGTGGGGTGGCGGCGTGGATCGAGCCACACTTCCTGGAAGGTGTTCCCGCCGACCTCGTCACCAATCTGCGCGCGGCCGACCAGCGACAGCGCGAGGTGGAGGCTCTCATCGCTCGCAACGAGGTGGCGATCGGCATGACGCTTGACGAAGTGGCGCGCAGCCTTGGCAAGCCTCAGAAAAAATCCAGTTCCACCAACCGCGCCGGCACCTCGCAGATTTTCGAGTATATCCGCTACAAGCTGGTGCCGCAGACCATCTACACGCCCACCTACGCCCAGACCGTGCTCGGCATCAACCCGGATCCCCGCTGGCGCCTCGAGACTGTCGTGGTCCGCGGCGGCTACGGCGTTCAAGCCTCCACCATCTATGTCAAAGTCCCCGTCGGCTCCATGAAGGTCAGTTTTATCAACGGCATCGTCGATGCCATCGAGGAGTCCGAGGGCACCCTCGTCGGGGCCCGTGCCTCCATCGTCGTCCCCCCGGTGAATGTCGGTTGGTGACCCCCACGCGCAGAGCGGGCTTTACAAATCCCCCGCGCGGGGGCATGCAGGAGGGATGGATGCTGAGTCCGACTTCCTCCATGCGCGTTATGAAGTGCGGCAACCGGACGGCACCATCTTTGGTCCGGTCAGCGCTTGGACCTTGGCCGAGTGGCGGGAAAGCAGGCGTATCAATGACACCGACGAGGTCCGTCGCACCAATGGTGCCACTGACAGCGACTGGGTAATTTTGCGCGAATCCGCATTTCTGCGCCAGCTGCCAGACGAACCGATCGGCTGGGACGACGCGCAATCCTAACACCATAGTTGGAAGTTGAGGGATGAGCGTTGAGGGACTGGGGCTCGGTTGGGACATAAGTAACAGCTGCCGTGAGTCGATGTTCTTGTTGCGGT
>JBAXCT010000338.1:0-2416 GCA_037141375.1 Chthoniobacterales bacterium
ACCTAAGCCCATACGGCAGATATGCGATCCCTCCCCAAAAACTCCCGGACGTCGAGGCCCGCGTTCGGGCCGCTGCATTGCATTCCTCGCTCGCCATCGAATGTCCTCCTCAGATGTTTCGTTTTGAGGATTGGCAATCAGCAAAAGCTACGCCGCATGCAGATTCGTTTGTTGATGCGGCCAAAACAAGTCTTCTTATGGACATCTGCCGTTCATTGCGTGGAAACGGCTCAGCTGGTGCGATCCTTGAGAAGGCGTACGCGGATGCGGTACCCATCTCGGTTACGCTCGAACTTATGCGGTATCGCTGGACGCTCGATTCGCTTGTTGACACAAAGGCGATCGAACAGGGGTGGAACGAACGCAACGCCATCTCTTTTGCGAACATGGAACGCAAAGCTGAAGAAAGAAGGCGGGAATTTGTCGGGATGGTTGCCAGTCTGCCGCAAAACCAACCGCCGAGCCAACCGGAAGGCCTGCCGATTGATCGCCCCGATGGCCGCAGGACGATCTTTATTCTGGTCAATGCTGGCCTTGTGGGCGTGATCATTATCGCGATGGCGATTCGACAGTATTGGAGGGCGAGCCGATGATCCCCAGCTTGAATCGCTTGGTTGCACGTATCCTGAGCCCTTCGTGGCGAAAGTCGTTCCAACCTTCTGCCGCTGCGGCGCCCGCAGAAAACTTTTCCGAAAGCGCCGATCACGAGGGCCCTGGCCGGCCTTTTCTAGCTGCCCGTGGAAAAAGTCGTCCCTGCACTTTTTTCACTCGGTCGACCGGTGGAAACGCCGAGGATTTTCACGGTCGACGGGCATCGCGCCCAGCGATGCTGCACTTTATCCACAGCCTGCTGGGTCGCCCGTCGCGACATTCAGCGGCGACTTCGCTGGTGCGCAGCATGTTAGCGATTGGAGCCCTTGTCGTCTTCGTCAATCTGGTGGTCTATGTGCTGACTCTTCCCCACCAGCGAGAGCTCAGCAAAGATTCGGCCCAAAACAGTTCGGTGACAGATCTCCGCTCGATTCCAATCACAGACGCTGTCGCACAGCAGATCGAAAGCACTTCTCTTACAGGCCCATCCTTATTGTCGCTGGAAATGCGGGAGAACGTTGACTTCTTACTGACTCCGGCGCTTATCGTCCAGAGCTGCATCACGGAGGGAATCATTGTCACATACCCCGAAGACTGACGCGCAGGCTCGCGCGGTGGCGCTAAGACAAAACCCGTTCGTTGGTGTCGCGATTGCGACTATCGCCATGGGCTTGGCTTTCGCTGCTGGCGCTCCCTCCTCGCAGATGCCGCGATTGCCCGCCGGGAGGGCGGTTGGCGCTGTTGCCTTTGACTGCCTTATCCAAGCGAATGCCCCCATCGCGGAGGAGAAGTCGGCTTTTTTCCTCACTTACGCCGTCTCACCACAGGCCGTTGCCTATGACATCATTTGGGCGGAGCCCTGCTGGCAGACGAGCAATTTTCCCTGCCCTCCGGCTGGCTTGAGCGTGCGAGCAGATGCATCTGCATTTCGAGCTCGGCACGCGCTCAACGATGTCGACTGGAACCACGCGCTACCGACGGCTGCACGCGGCAGATTTGACCACACATGCAACAATTATCCTCTCGAAGAGAGCCGGTTTGCCTTCCAAGAGTCGCTCGCCAAGCGCATCTCCACTGAGGATCTTCCGGCATTGGAAAGTTCCTTCTTGGGCGTGAACCGCTCCAATGCCGCTCAGCGGCCTGCGGACATGAGCCCCTTCGGTGAACCTCTCCCCGATCGGCCAGGAAGGCCACTGACTACTGGGGATATGAGCAATGATTCTTCCGAAGGGGCAAAACTGACGTTTTGGACGCTGGCGCCGCGCGAGTATCGCGAATTCGGCTATCGTTTCGATGAGGGCAAGCTTCAAAGCATGTTTGGGGTCCTCGGCGAGATGACTGTGCCGGTAGGGGGGTTCGAGATCCGAGCCGAAGGTCCGGAATTCCCGCAAGGCGCGATCATCAGTCAACTTCCAGCGCGCCGGCATCCTGGCGGGAGAGATATCCAAATGACATTCGACGAGGCGAACGTGAACGGAATTGCCGTCGACCTCCCAAGTGAAATCATGGTACAGCAACTAAGCCCCCGCCAGAGCATTCCTTTTCTCCGCCGGGCGACGATATCAAACTACCGGGCTCTCCCGTCGATGCCATTACCCGAGGCGCTCGGGACTGCGTTTACGACCGATCCGCTCTTTGACCGGGAGCAGGAATTCCGCAAACTTCTAGCGAGGCATTGGAAGCATCCGACCGACACCGTCCCGGGAGAGGACGCAGCATGGCTCGGGACGTTCGCTGCGGAATGCGAACGCCTCATTGCCACTGAGCCGCGGCTACCAATCCGGCTCAAGCTGCGATTCATGTCGATCTCATCCGACCTGATGAC
>JBAXCT010000339.1:0-2414 GCA_037141375.1 Chthoniobacterales bacterium
CTGGTATTGCGTGAGGAGCTTCAGTTGCGTCGGCAGCCCGAGTTCGTCCATGTTGCGCACGCTGGTCTGGATGATGCGGAAGACCAGATCATAACCGAGGCGGTGGCGGACGACACTGGTGCGGTAGCGTCCGTTCTCGTTGGAGTAGGCAAAATCGACATCGCCGCGCTCCGCGAGCAGCTTTTTTTGCGCGTCGTTGAGGAATCCCATGGCCAACCGCTCGGTATCGTCCGCGGTGAGGACGTCGGCCTGCAGCCAGATCGGCTCGAGCGTGCCGAATCGACGCCAAGTCGGTTGCACATTGACGCTGAGGTGGATATCCGATGCACCCGACTCCTTACCAATGGCGAGATACTGGTCGACGTGAGCCAGCGCGTGGACGGCGGTGGACTCCTCGGCGATAACCTCGACAGAAGATGATTGCTCGGGGGAAGTAGACACGGCGGAGCGGACAAAAATCTACTGCTTGCGCCCGGAGCGCAAACTCAAAAAGAGAGGCGTGAGCTGGGTAAACAGGGCGGGAAGAAGCTTGACCACGATGGGAAGCCAAAGCGCCGCCCCGCTCGCCGGGGCAGCTTGCGCCTTGGCTTTCGTGCCGGCGGGTCCGCGGCGGGCAAAACGCGCAAGGGCAAAACCCGCCGCCGAGGCTCCGGGCAACCACCATTTCCAGTCGCGAACCACCCCGGCACGCAATTGGTTGACCGGGTTAGCGGCGGCCCACAGCACTCCGCCGCGCTCCCTCAATTCGCAGCCTGCGGAGTCCAGTTCCCGGAGATACTGCTCACGCGTCATGACAGCCGATCCATTTCGCGACGCACCGCCTCGCGGGTTCCGGAAAAAAGAGGAAGGCGCGCCCGCATGCGCAGAACCAGCCCCAGCACAATGGCCATCAAGACATGCAGAAGGAAAAGGCACACCAGTGCCGTCTTCCATCCTCCGGTCGTTTGGCCGACGAGATAGACCGCCGCGCCGACGATGAGAAACAGGTAGGCCAGGAAGCAGCAGACAATCAGAGCCACCGCGAGCAGCGCCAGCACCAAGGCTTGCGCCCCGGACTCGCGCAACTCGAGCCCGAAAAGTCCGGTCAGCGCCCGCATGAAACGGACAAGCGAAGCGGAAAACTCCGACGCCGCGGCGGCAACGCCGGACTCCTCCGGCGGCGCCGGACGGTCTGCGCCGGGAACCGAAGTCATTACTTTAAGGCTCAGCGGCGGAGGATCAGGCCGATCACAAATCCGGCCGCCAAGGCAATGCCGACCGCCTGCAAAGGATTCTCGCGGATGTAATCCTCGCCGTCCTCCTGCAGGGTGCGGGCACGCACGGTGGTGTCGGACCAGGCACGGTTGGCACGCTCCCGGTATTCACCGGCTCGTTCGGTCAGGGTCTCGCGCAGGTCGTGCGCTTTGGCCGCGGCGGCTTCGCGGAACTCGCGGGCGGCCTCGGTCGCATGTGATTTGCCACTTTGGAACTTGTGATTGGCATCTTTGGTTTCTTTTTCGCTCATGGTTTTATGTTCTTTCTAATCGTGCCCATACTCGCAGATGCGCCCATGTATGGCAAGGGCCCCCGAAGCCCAAAAAATATCGTTTTTCTTGAAGCGGACGGGACCTTCACAGACTAATGGACGTTCCATGACCGCTCCCGCACCCCGCCAAACCGACCAACTTGCCTCCGATTTGCTGACCCGGGTGGACGAGATCATCACCCATTACCCGGTGTCCAAGCGCAGCGCAGCGGTCCCGCTACTCCACATCTGGCAGAACCGGTTTGGGTGCATTGACGACAGCGGGGTGGAGTGGATCGCGAGCAAGCTCGACCTCGAGCCGATCAACATCCTCGAGCTGGTCACTTTTTACCCGTGGTTCCGCCGGACATCGCCCGGCAAAAAAATCATCCGCGTATGCCGCACGCTGTCATGCGCCATGGCCGGATCCTATGAGGTTCACAAGGCGCTCTGCCAAGCCGCGGGGTTGGACAACAGCCACGACGAGCATGCGCACGAAGTCACGGCGCCGGACGGAAGTTGCACGATCGAATTCGTCGAATGCCTAGCCAGCTGCGGGAGCGCACCGGTCGCGCTGGTCGGCGATCATCTGCACGAGCGGATCAGCAGCGCAGATGCCGCTCGCCTGCTCAACGGCCACGACGAAAACCACAGCAAATCTTTGCGATCCCCGCATCCGAGCGAGCGCCGCCTGATCCTGCGGAATGTCGGGCGCGGCGATTACGATCCGTCGATCGCCTGCTACCTGCGGCACGGCGGCTATGAGTCGCTTAAAAAAGCGATGGCCATGAAGCCGGAGGAAATCACGGCGGAAGTAAAAGCCTCCAACCTCCGCGGACGCGGCGGCGCGGGATTTCCCACCGGCGTCAAGTGGGGGTTCATCCGACGCGAAGACGGCAAGCCGCACTAC
>JBAXCT010000340.1:0-2407 GCA_037141375.1 Chthoniobacterales bacterium
GCCCAGCTTTCGCTGGGGACTCAACGTCAAGCAGGACCAGAGCGAGGCCTACGGACTGCTCGATTTTTACCGTGCCACCATTTTCTGGCTGTCGATGGCCACCATTCTGGGGGTCACGCTCGCGGCCGTCGCCGTGGCCCAAACGATTTCCGGTCCAATCCGCACGGCAGTGGGCGTTGCCAAGCAGGTCGCCGGCGGCGATCTGCGGTCCAGCGTGGGAACCACCTCCAATGATGAGACGGGGGCCCTCCTCACGGCCATCCAAACCATGACCAGTGATTTGCGCGGGCTGATCGGAAGGATTCAAAAGGCCTCCGTGGCCTTGATATCCACTGCCACAGCCATGCAGGCCACCGGCGCGGAACAACAGCAGGTGATGGCTGATTACGGAGCCTCAACGAGCCAGGCCGTGGCCGCAGTGAAGCAGATTTCCGTGACGAGCCAGGAACTTGTTCGCACGATGATCGAAGTCAACGACATGGCCGCCCGGACTGGCGAAATGGCCACCGAGGGCCGGATGAATCTGTCGGTGATGGATGGAACAATGCGGCAACTCGCCGAAACGACCGGTTCCTTCAGTTCAAAACTGGCAATCATCAGCGAACGTGCCGACCACATCAACCTTGCTGTGACTACCATCACCAAAGTTGCCGATCAGACCAACCTGCTCTCCATCAACGCGGCGATCGAAGCCGAAAAGGCCGGCGAATACGGACTGGGATTCCTGGTTGTTGCCCGGGAAATCCGCCGTCTTGCCGATCAGACAGCCGTTTCCTCACTTGACATCGAGCGCATGGTGAAAGAGATGCAAAACAGCGTCTCGTCGGGTGTTATGGAAATGGACAGGTTTGCCAAGCAGGTTACCGGTGGCGTCCGCGAAATCGGAGAAATCTCGGCCAAACTGGGGGAAATTATCTCCGCGGTCCAGGGCATCTCCGGCAGGTTTGGCCAGGTAACGGAGGGGATGCAGGCCCAATCCGAGGGCGCCGAGCAGATCCGCGAAGCCATGGTCCGACTTGCAGACGGGGCCCTCCGAACCGCCGAATCCCTCAACCAGTTTCACGGAGCTACAACCCACCTCCGGGAGGCGGTCGGCGACCTCAAAGAGGAAGTGTCGCGGTTTACGATCTGATGAAGGTTTGTTCCCTGCCTCCCCACCGCCAGCCACGCTCTATCCATGCAACTGCTCACCCTTACTGTCGGCGGGCAAACCTACGCTCTGGAAGCGCGGAACGTAGTGGAAGTTCTCCCGCTGATTCCGCCGCGCCCCGTGCCGTTGGTGCCGGATTATGTTCTGGGAGTCATCACCTACCGGGGTATGCTTGTTCCGGTCATTGATCTCGGGCTGAGATTGGGGCACCGCGGAGTGGAAACGCGGCTCAGCACCCGGTTGATTGTCGTCGAATTTATGGTCCCGCACCGCCGCGACCTATTCGCCGAAGGTGAAGCCTCACCACCCCACAAGGCCCACTTGGGACTCGCCGCCGAGAATGTGATCTCCACCTGCCCGTCCGAAGATGCGGACACCGCACTTCCCATGAAAGAATTGGATCCGGTGCCGTTTTTCGGGAGACTGTTGCGTCTGCGTGGAGCGGCGGTCCATCTTCTGGTTGTGGAGCACCTGCTCCCACCGGAACTTCTGGATGGCCTGTTCCTCGCTCCAGCCGTCAGACGCAGCCAATGAATTCCATCACACCTATCCGGCTGACCCAGGCCGAAGACTTATTGCGGCAATGGATCGGTCTTGATCCGAGCACGCTTGGTCATGCCGCCATCAGCCGGGCAGTACTGGCACGAATGACGAAGCTCGGCGTTGACAATGCCGAGATGTATCTCGCCGATGTCACGGTCAACGATGCAGAACGAAACAATCTCATCGAGGAGGTTGTGGTTCCTGAAAGCTGGTTTTTTCGAGACCCACAGGTCTATTCATTTCTGAAGACCTTCGCCTCTGAACGGGCGGCCATTCCAGGCCGAAGCCCGGTGCGCATTCTGAGCGCTCCGTGCGCCGCCGGCCAGGAACCCTACTCGATCGCCATGTGCCTGCTGGATGCCGGTATGTCCCCTGACGACATGGCAATCGATGCTATTGAAATCAGCCATGTGTGCCTCGGTAAGGCAGGAGCGGCGGAATACTCGGCCAACGCTTTTCGAACGGCCGACCTGAGCTTCCGCGACCGCTGGTTCACCCGTCACGACGGCGCCTTCGCCCTCCAAGGGGCTGTGCGACGCTGCGTCCGTTTCAACTGGGCCAACGTGCTGGACGAAGCCCTCGTCACCGACTCCTTCGCATCGGGCAGGGCACCCTACGACATCATTTTTTGCCGCAATCTGCTGATTTATCTCACACCAGCGGCAAGGGGCAGAGTTGAGCAGGCCATCAACAGCATGCTGCAACCGGATGGGG
>JBAXCT010000341.1:0-2383 GCA_037141375.1 Chthoniobacterales bacterium
ATCCGCGCAGCGACCGGCGCACCACGGAGGGAATTTTTCATCTGACCGAGGGCGGCCTGCCTGTGCCGGACGACAAGAAGTCCGTGCCAAAGGGGGTGTTCGGGCGGTTGCTCGCAGCAGCCCTCTGTCCGCCTCCGGAACTGCGGCGCCTGCCATTCACTTCCACGCTCCCGCGCCCAGCCGAGTGCTTTGTTTCGCTGTTGCTGCGTCCCGTCGTTAGTCCCGCGGTGCCGGGAGTATCGCCGGAAAAAAGCATGGAGATCCGGTTCTTCGTCCCGGGCGGACTCGTCTGCAATCTCGACTTCGTCGAGAGCATCTTTGGCAATGCCGGGGATCCGAATCTTCCGGAAAACGACGCGGGACTCGACGCGGAGCATTGGACCGGCCACACCGGTTGCGTCATCCTCGCCCCGCATCTCAACAACACGCTGACCAAGGAGCAACTCGGCTTGCCCAAGTGGGAGAACGCGACGGAGCGCCAAAAGCGCGATGGCATGTGCTGGGAGACGGCTGACGAAATCTACAACGACGGCAAGGCCTTCAAAATCACCGCGCGCGACGAGAACGGTCTCGTGGTCACCGTCATCTCGGACAATTACTTCGGCTATTGCAAGAAGGAGGTCAAAACGCAGATCAGCATGGCGGCCAATCTTTTCGGTAATGCCGAGGAGGAGCACGCCGGAGGGGCGCTCATCTTCCCCAGTTACGACCTCGCCGAGCAGATCGAGGTGGAGGACCTCCCTCTCCCTATGTTGCGATCGTTCGATGCGGCGATGGATCTGCTGGGTGAGACAGTGCAGCGGCATGCGGACGGCTACGCCGTTGACCGCGCCTATCCCGACATTTTTTACGTTCCGGAAAACGCACGTTTCCAACTCCTCGCGCAAAAAGTGTCTTGGGATTCGCCCGACGGGCCCAAGGAGATCCCGCTGCGCTTCGGTCACCATTACGTGCTGCCCTGTGGCTACAAGATCCACATGGAGAAGCCTGCCAGCGGCCGCGCTTGGAGGCTCGTCGGCACCAATGCCGAGGGCACGCTTTGCCACAAACCCTGCACCGTTTCCGGCGGCGGAAAATCGGAGATTTCCAAACCGATCTCCGACGCCATCCTGCAGGGGCCGATCTTTGTGGCCAACTTCCGCGAGGACTTCGATCGCGTGGATGAGCTCCTCCGCCACGACTACGCGGACCGCTATGAGGATCCCGCGCGGCGAGGTCAGGACCATCGCTTGGTGCTCAGCCCACGCCGCTCGCTCGGTTCGGTCATCAAGCTGCTCACCCCGTCACCCGCCTTCAACGCGCCTTACAATGCATGGCTCGAGACCATCCCGCAGCACATCAAGGAGCTGGTCTTCGTGCTCAAACGTTTTTACCGCCCGGAGTGGGGGGAGCACTGGCGCGAGAACTTCAGTGTCGACACGGTCAATGGCATGCCTGCCAACGAACTGCGCTTTCTCACCCGCAAGCTGGTGGCCAATTTCCTGCGCGTGGGCTTCGATGCCCGCGACTCTTGGCGCACCTTCGGGTTGCGCAAGGATTTCTTCCCCGCGTTCAAGATCCAGATGGAGGACGACATCACGGCCTCGACGGTCATGCCACGAGCGCGCGTCGCCGCCTTGCTCGATGCCCAGACCGCTCATCTTCCGAGCGTCAAGTTTGTCCATAACTGCGAATACCGTCTTTTCCAGCGCCCCGACGATGCTATCCATCGCGGCTATGACAAACTGACCGAACTGGACTTCGCGCACGGTGGAAACTTTTTTTCCAATTACCAACCGCTCTCCGTCGCCGAAGCCCGCGTGATTCTCGAGGATGCCATCGGCTACTTCGAATACACGCGGCCCATGCAGAAAATGATCGCCGGATACGTCGAGGCTGGCACCCCGGCGTTCTTTGTTTCCAATGCCAACCCGCGCCTCGTTGAGGGCCGGCCGACAAAAAATCCGCGCTACCTCCAAGTTCGCCCGGACCTGCTCGATCCGCGCGGGCGCCATCTCTCGGAGATGGGGATCCGCCTGGCGCGCGGCCTGAGCCACGAGCAGCCGGTGCTGACGCCGGTCAACGCGGTGCTGGCCGGGCGGCGCAACAATCCACCCGATCGCGGCGCGGATGTCCGCTCCCTCGCGGTTTATAATCCGATCCACCACATGGAACTGCCCGAGCTTTTCATGGAGTTCATCTGCAGCATGACCGGCAAGTCGCCGTCCACCACGGGAGCTGGCTCGGAGGGGGCGCTGACCAAAGGACCTTTCAACGCCCTGCCTCCGATCTACGATCTCAACTCCGCCTTCGTCTCCTACGCGATCAGCGGGTATGACGGCTTTGTCACTGCCGCCGGCTACGTCGGGCCGCATGCGCGAGTCGACCACGACATCAGCCTGCT
>JBAXCT010000342.1:0-2353 GCA_037141375.1 Chthoniobacterales bacterium
AAATCCATGGAGGGCGCGGCAAAAAGGACAACTTTGACCTGGCTGATGCCGAGGCCCGACGAGTCGAGCACAAGATCGTAGCCATCCGATTTGACGCGGGTGTCGACGATTTTCATGATGTCCTGCACGATATCGCCGCGCATGCGCATGAACTGCTCTTGCAGCTGACGTTCGCGGGTCTGGCGAAATTCACCGATCTCACGGTCCAAGTTGCGGACTTCGTTGATTTTCTCGTCACGCGTCTTGACTGCGGCCTGCTTCTTGTCCGCCGCGAGTTCGGGCTTCTTGGTGTCGGCCTCGAGCTTGTTGATTACTTCCATGCTCGCCTTGAGGGTCTCGAGGCGGCCATCCAGGTCGGTCTTGGCTTGGGCGCGAGCGTCGTTCAGGCGCGTCTCGGCATCCTTTGTCTTGTAGTAGCTGGTGAACACTTTGTTCATGTCGACAATACCGACCTTCATCTGGGCGGAGGCCGGAGAGGTGCCGAGAAGGCCGATGGCTGCGAAGAGGGTGAGGAACAGTGGCGCTTTTTTCATAGAGTGATGGATATTTTCTGAGTGTAGGTTGATGTGTAAAGACTTTTGATCAGACCCCTCAGGCGGGGATTCGTTCAAAACTGGTAGCCGATGTTGAACTGGACTTTGCCTGAACTGCCGTTATTGCCGTCGGAAACGAAGGGAATACCGTAGTCGATGCGGATCGGACCAATGGGCAGATCCAGTCGGAGACCGAACCCGTAGTCGGCATTGTAGCTCGCCCCGTCGAAGTTCCAAGAGGACTCGTTGACGAAGCCCGCGTCGGCGAAGATCGCGCCACGGACGCGGCTTATGATGGGCACAGTAAACTCGAAAGTCATGTAGCCTAACGAGTTACCTCCATAATAGTCGCCATCAACATTGGGGCCGACATCACGGAAATCGAAGCCTCGCAGGTTGTTGGCCCCGCCGAGGAAGAGGCGGTCGAAGATGGGCACCTCGGCCGAATCGCCCCAAGTGCTGACTGTGGCGAGTTGGCCGCGGAACATGAAGATGATATCCCACGGCAGCAGCACGTGCTGGGTTCCCTCGAGCGAGATCCCGTAGTCCTGCACATCGCCGCCCAAGCCCCCGCCGGCAACAAAGCCGTTGAGGTTCAAGTAGGTGCCGCGGCGCGTGAGGAACAGGTTGTCGCGCGAATCGAAGGACAGGCCGCCGGAAACAGCGCTGCGGGTGTAATCTCCCTCCTGCGAGGAGATCTGCACCGGCGCGTCATTCGCGATGTCGTAGATACTGATTCCCTCGAGCTTGTATTCCACGTTGGCCGAGATGAACTGGGTGATCGGCTTGCGCAGAGAGATGGCACCACCATAGTTCGACTGGTTGTAGAGCGGGCTGAGGAAACTCGCCGAGCGGTAGAAGAGCTCGGTCCCGAGGGAAAGCTGCTGTCCAAGGAACCACGGCTCCGTGAAGGAGATGGAAGCGTCCGCGCGCTCGATGCCGTATTGGCCGCGAATGCGCAGGCGCTGGCCACCACCGACGAAGTTGGGCCATCCGAAAAGGTCGAAGTTCGTCTGCTGCAGTTCCGCAAAGCCTACCAAGCTGTCGATCGTGCTGAAGCCGGCGCCAAAGTTGAAAGAGCCCGTGCGTTTCTCCTCGACGATGACATTGAGGTCCTTGCGGCCCGGGATCATGGTGTCCGTCGGCACGGTCTGCACCTGCGAGAAGTAGTTGAGGTTGTCCAAGCGCTGCTTGCTGACATCGACCAGCACGGTGTCGTAGACGTCGCCTGGAGTGACGGCCAACTCGCGGCGGATGACATGGTCTTTGGTCCGGGTGTTGCCCTGAATGTTGATGAGGTTGACGTAGGATTGCGTGCCTTCGTCGATGCGGTAGGTGACATTCACGCGACCCGCGCCGACAGGGGAAATCTCGGGAACGATGTTGGCCTCAATGTATCCCTGGGTGCCGTAAAAATCACGGATGGCCTTCATGTCCGCCGACATGCCATCCGGCGTGTAAAGTTGGCCGTCGCTCATCTTGAGCTTGGCCTTCAATTCATCGGGCGCGGCCACGTTGACGCCGCTCAGGCCGAGCGTGGCGATAGAATATTGCGCGCCCTCGGTGATGGTGTAGGTGAGTTCGACGGCGTTGCCATTGAGCGGAGTGACCTGCACGTCGGTGACCTGCACGTCGGCAAATCCGCGATTTTGGTACACGCCGCGGATGGCCTCGCGGTCCTCCTGCAATTGAGCCGGAACCAGCCGGCCGCTTTTGTTGAAGATGGAGAGCAGGTTCTGGGTCTTGGTCTTCATCGCCTTGCGCAGGTCTTTGTCCAGCACGGCATCGTTACCGACGAAGGTTATGCGCTTGACCACCTG
>JBAXCT010000343.1:0-2322 GCA_037141375.1 Chthoniobacterales bacterium
AGCATCCTGCTGAGCATCTGCAGAAACATCAGCTGGTCTTCGACAATGACGCAATCGAGGTACATCAAAAGGGCTTGCCTTTGATCTTACGCTATCGAGAGAACAAATTATATACCCTTGACAGGGTATCTACGCAAATAAACGAACCAGTCTTGGCGTTCGTATCCTGCGGCTTTTGGCCGTTGAAGTGACCTGATTTGTGCCACCACATTCAGCCTGATGTCGCTAGCTCTAACTTTTAGCGCGTTCATCGCTCAGCTTGCGGTGGCAGGAAACGCGAAAAGATTGGGCGTTTGCGTCGCGGGCGCGAGCTTGGTCTGGTGCAGGAGGGAGATATGCCCGGTTCCGTCCTCGACCAGAGCGGTGCAGCTTTCCACCCAGTCCCCCGAGTTGTAGTAGGTGATCGCACCGATCTGCCGCACGGCCGGGGTGTGGATGTGCCCGCAGAGCACCGCTTGCGCCCCGTGATCCTCGGCATACCTTCCGATAGCCTCCTCGAAATTGCCGATCGAGTTGACCGCGTTCTTCACCCGGCTTTTCACGTACGCGCTGAGCGACCAGGGCGGCAAGCCCATGAGGTTGCGCGCCCAGTGTACCGGGCGGTTGGCGTGCAGAAGCAGTTGGTAGCCCACATCGCCCGCGTGGGCCAGCCAGCCCATGTTTTGCACCACAGTGTCGAGTTCGTGGCCGTGCATGATAAAAATCCGCCGCCCGTCGGCTGCGACGTGCAGCGCATGAGGCGCGATCTCGATGTTGCCGAAGTCGCCGGGAAATTCCGCGATGAAGTCGTCGTGGTTCCCCGGGATGTAAACCAGCCGCGTGCCCTTGCGCGACTTGCGCAGAAGTTTCTGGATGACGTCGTTGTGCGACTGCGGCCAATAGCGCTTGCGCCGCAGGGACCAGATATCGAGCAGGTCGCCGACCAGATAGAGGGTCTCGAAATCATGTGCGCGCAGAAACTCGAGCAAAGCGTCGGCCCGGCAGCCACGAGTCCCGAGGTGGACATCGGAAATCCAGCCGGTGCGGTAAATGGCCATGCTCTCCCATGGCACGGAATCGCGCAGGGGTGAAGCGTTTCCGTTGTGAAAATTCCGTCACATGGGCCGGAGGCAGCAGGCGCTAGGGCTTGCCTGAAGCATTTTTGTCACATCGTCGCTTTCTTTTGCTTGTCGCGTTGTTTAGTAGGATAACGAACCCATCGATCGGTGCCAGGTGAACGCTTATGTCAAATTCTCCCGCCAGCAAGTCCGTCATTCTCCTCATTGAGGACGAGGAGGATGTGCTCAATTTGGTGCGCTACAATTTAACCAAGGCAGGATTCCGCGTGATGTCGGCGGGTGACGGGCTCGCCGGGCTCGCCATGGCGCGCGAACATACCCCGGACGCCATCGTTCTCGATCTCATGATTCCTGAGATGGACGGTTCGGCCGTTTGCCGCGAACTACGATCGCATGAAAGCACCGCGAGCATCCCGATCATCATGCTCACGGCCAAAGCGCAGGAGAAGGACCGGGTGGCGGGACTCGAACTGGGGGCCGATGACTACGTGACAAAACCCTTCAGCCCCCGCGAGCTTGTCTTGCGCTTGCAGGCGGTGCTTCGGAGGTCCACTGCAGGCGTGTCTTCCGAGCGATCCAAGTTCGGCCCCATCGACCTGGATCGCGGACGATTCGAAATCACCATCGACGGCGAGGCCATACGGCTGAGCGCCATCGAGTTCAAGCTGCTCGTTTATTTTATGGAGCGCCAGGGCAAAGTGATCGAACGCGTGACGCTGCTCCGCGATGTTTGGGGGTATCGCAATGTCACCGACAGCCGTACGGTGGACACGTATCTGCGACGCCTGCGCGTCAAACTCGGATCCGCCGCCGACCTCCTGGAAACCGTGCGCGGTGAGGGTTATCGACTGCGTCTGCCGCAGGATGGCTGATCAGTTGAGCCGACCTCGCGTCACAGCTTAAGCATAGCACTCTTCCTACTTGAGGAAGCGACACCTCGGCGGGCGTATGTCGTCCGCTGTCTAATATGAGCTGCCGCTCGGCTACTTCTTCTTAGCGTCTGGCGTCGCCGCGGGAGCTGCCGGCGCGGAGGTCGTTGCGGATTCCGTCGTATTTTGGGTTTGTGACTGCTGCTGGGCAGCCTGCTCGCGTTGGACGAGTTCTTCCACCGCATTCTTCAGGTCACCAAGCGGAACCCAGCCGATGATGTTACCCTGCGCGCCGGTCGCCTTGGAGGCGAAGGACGCGGCGTTGAGAAGTTGAGCCTCCCCGTTGAACTTGTTGTAGCGCACCACGGTGTCGACCGTGTTGGTGCCGATGGTGA
>JBAXCT010000344.1:0-2319 GCA_037141375.1 Chthoniobacterales bacterium
TCAAACGCCGAGAAGCCCAGCAGGTAAGAACCGGCGCTCAGCCGGCCGGTTGTGTAGGGCTGGTATCCGGTCGGAACTCCGCCCGAAAGCGCCGTGGTGCTGAGAACCGTGTAATTGGTGCTGCTGCTGTTGCTGGCCGCGTGCAAAGTGAAAAATCCGGAGTCATTCTGGTCAACACTGGAGTTAGTTCCGTTCGGCAAAAAATTCCATTGGAAGGAGATCACCGAGCCTTCGCGGACGTCGAAGGTCTGCTTGATGGCGCTGCCACCATTGAAATTACCATAAGAAAGCGGATCAAGGGCCCCGCTTTGCAGCCCGAGAAATGTTTCCAGTCCGCCAGTTAGTGTTGTTCCAGAGGTCGGCGCGTTGAGCACCGCTTGGTAGCTGCCTTCCGCGGGCGTGACGTTGGTGGCAACTCCCATCGCGTTGGTGAAACTCGCCCCGCTCACGAAAGCGGGACCGCTCGCCACCCAAGGCGGAAAGCTGCCGGTCTCGAATCCCCCGTTGGTCAGATCCGCAGCCGCGGCGTTTGGGGCAGATGCGAAGAGCATGAGCGCGGAAAGCGCGGTGAAAAATAGCACGGAGCGGAAGAGGGAATGGTTCATGGGTGGTTTTGGGGGTATATGCGAACGATGGCAGCTATTTCTCATCTCACGTACTGGGGAATCGGATAGCAAGAGGGAAAGCGGTTTGCACGAAGTATCTGGGAGGAGATTGAGACTGCTGGAGTGCCTTCAATAGAATAAAGCAGCCCGCGAAACAGTAGATTCGGCGGCAGGATGCCGCCGCCACAAATCTGCTGCAGCGCAAAAAATAAGCACGGCGACACGATCTCTCTACCCTCATATTTCGCTGCGCGACGGCGGAAAAGCGATTTCCTCTTAGAGGGGAATGGGGAATAATCAGACCCGACCAATGATGAGCACTCCCCCTCCCCGAACTCTCGTCACTGGTGCGGCCGGGTTCATCGGCAGCCATCTCGTCGAGCGCCTCGTCACGCTGGGACATCGCGTGCGCGCGCTCGTCCGCTACGGTTCGCGCACCGGCTACGGAAACCTTGATCTGCTCCCGGATGCGGTGCGGCGCGAGATCGATTTGGTCGAGGGTGATTTGCTCGACCCGGCCTTCGTTGATGTCGCCGTTCGCGGTTGCGACACGGTCCTGCACCTCGGCGCGGTGGTGTCGATTCCCCACTCTTACGCCTCGCCGCAGATGCACTTCGAGATCAACGCCCTCGGAACCCTCAACATCGCGGAGGCGTGCCGACGCCACGAGGTGCGGCGCCTCGTCCACACCTCGACGAGCGAGGTGTATGGATCGGCCCGGACCGTGCCGATGGCGGAGTCGCACCCGCGCTGCGCGCAGTCCCCCTATGCCGCGAGCAAGATCGCTGCGGACGCGGTGGTCGAATCCTTCCACCGGAGCTTCGGCCTGCCAGCGGTCATCGTGCGCCCCTTCAATACCTACGGCCCACGGCAGTCGACCCGGGCGGTGATCCCCGCGATCATCTCGCAGCTCGTGTTCGGGTGTGACGCGCTGGCGCTCGGCTCGCTTGAACCGACCAGAGATCTCGTCCATGTCCGGGATACCGTCGAGGGTTTCGTCGCCGCGGCGAGCGCCGACGCGAGTGTCGTGGGCCAGCAGTTCAACCTCGCCACCGGCCGCGAAATCTCGATCGGCGAGCTGGCCCGCGAAGCGATGGCCGTCGTGGGAAGGGATGTCCCGATCCACGCCAGTGCCGCACGACTCCGCCCGACGACGAGCGAAGTGTCCCGGCTCTGCGGCGATGCATCGGCGGCTCGCGCCGGCCTCGGTTGGTCCGCGAAGATGCAACTCCGGGACGGACTCGCGGAGGTCGCCGATTTCGTTCGTCGCTATCCGGAGCGCTTTCGCCCCGCGGAGCAGCTGTCATGAACGAGGTCGGCGTGGTCATTCGGGTCCGCAATGGTGCCGCGTATCTGGAGGAATCGATCGCGAGCGTGCTGGCGCAGTCATGGCCCCCGGCGGAGGTCATCGTGGTCGAGGGTGGCTCGACCGATGGATCGATCGAACTTCTCGAGCAGTTCGGCGGAAGGGTCCGCATTGTTCCCCAGCGGCGGCGCGGGCTCGCGGGGGCGGCGCAGGACGGCGTCGATGCGGCGGCTTGTCCGGTCATCGCCTTTCAGGATGCCGACGATGTCTGGCCGCGGAATCGTCTCGCGCAGATGGTGGGCCATCTCGAGGCCCACCCGGAATGGGACGGTGTCATGGGGCGGGTCGAACACTTTCTTTCGCCGGACCTGACCGAGGAGGAGCGGCGCGCCTTCGCCGTGCCGGTGG
>JBAXCT010000345.1:0-2313 GCA_037141375.1 Chthoniobacterales bacterium
CTGCGCACGAGCGGGCCGCTGGCGACGTGGGTGAAACCTTTCTGGCGCGCGATGTCGCCGTAGAGATCAAAAACTTCCGGTCGGATGTATTCCACCACCGGCAGATGTTGCGGGGTGGGGCGCAGGTATTGTCCCATGGTCAGCACTTCGACATCGTGCTCGCGCAGGTCGTCCAGCGCCTGGAAAATCTCCGTCTCCGTTTCGCCGAGCCCGAGCATGATGCCGCTCTTGGTCACTGCTTCGGGGCGCAGCTGCTTGGCGCGACGGAGGAATTCGAGCGAAAGTTTGTATTTGGCGCGCGACCGTACGACCGGGGTGAGGCGCTCGACGGTCTCGATGTTGTGGTTGAAAATATGCGGAGCCGCCTCAAGCACAATCCGCAGGGAGTCGTCCTTCCCGTTGAAGTCGGGCACGAGGACTTCGATGATGATCGACGCATCACGCTCGCGGATGGCTTCGATCGTGCGAGCGAAGTGCAGCGCCCCGCCGTCCGGCACGTCGTCGCGCGCCACCGCGGTGATGACGACGTGTTTCAATTTCATGCGCATCACCGCCTCGGCCACGCGCTGCGGTTCGTCGTTCTCGAGGGCGAAAGGCTTGGCTGTGGTCACCGCGCAGAATCCGCAGGCGCGTGTGCAGCGGTCTCCGGCGATCATGAAAGTCGCTGTCCCTTGGCTCCAGCACTCCCAGCGGTTCGGGCATTGCGCGCTCTCGCACACTGTATGCAGGCGGAGGTCCGAAACCAGCGCCTTGGTCGAAAAGAAGACCGGGTTCGACGGAAGGCGGACCTTGATCCAGTCCGGCTTTTTCGCCAGATGGAGGGCAGGATCGATTTTAACGCACGACATGAAGGGCTAATTTATACTGAAAAAAAGCCCAAGAAAGGCGAAAAGTTGACCAAGTCGCTGGAGGAAGCTCTTCGCTGGAGGCAGACAGGGTTTTCGCTCCGGGAACCTGATGGTTCTGACTCGGTTGCCTACGAGTCCAGGCGTTGTTGCTGGCAGTCGACGAGCCAATTGGGGCAAGCTCTCGGCGTCCAACCCGTAACCCACAAAGAACTACAAAATGGCTAAACAACTACGATTCATCATTGTCCCTAAAGTCGCGCATCCTTGGTATGACGAGGTCAACAAGGGCGCGCAGGCTCAAGCCAACCTGCTCCGCAGCGAACTCGGGATCGAGGTTGTGGTCGAATATATGCCGCCAACCATGGCCGACGTCGCGGAACAGAACGCGATCCTGGAGAAAGCCGCCGCCACCCGCCCGAACGGTGTCGCGGTTGATCTGGTGGACGCCGTGGACCACATGACGGCGATCCACCATCTTCGCGGTCTGGGTATTCCGGTGGTGCTCTTCGACTCGCCATCGCCTGATCCCGGCATCACGAGCATCGGCAACAACTATACCCAGCAGGGAATCATCGCCGCCGAGCGTCTGGTCAAGCTGATCGGCCATGCCGGCAAAGTTGCCGTGATGCAGGGATATCCCTCGGCGCCCAACCACAAGCAACGCTACGAAGCGCAGCTGGCCGTGTTGCGGAAGTATCCCGACATCTCTGTCGTGGACGGCGGCATCGACAACGATGACATCGAGACGGCCCGCCAACAGGCTCTGGCTGTTCTCGCATCGCACGCGGATCTCAAGGGTTACCTCTGCTGCGATGCGTCCGGCCCGATAGGCATCGCGACCGCGATCAAGGAAGCAGGAAAGGTCGGCAAAGTAAAAGTCGTCAGCATTGACGGAATCAAACCCATCCTCGAAGCCATCAAGGCCGGCGTGATTGACGCGTCCTCGGCCACCATTCCAAAAATGCAGGGCTCGATGTCCATCCTGATGCTGTGGCAAGCATCGCTCGGTGTGCCGATGCCTCAGGCGATCGATACAGGTATCGACGTGATCACGCAGGAAAACGTGGATGCCTATCTGGCTGATGCCGACTGACGGGAAAAAGCGATCTGCGCCACCAAACTCCGTGGCAAAACAGGGCGCGCGGAAGCAAGCAAAGCATCCCCGATTCGGCTCGGTCGATGACTATCTGTCCTCACTGGATGCGACGAAGAAGAAGACTATCCGCTCCGTTGTGGATTTTATTCTCACGCAATTTCCGGAGCTGGAGTCGAAAATTTCATGGAACGTGCCCACCATCCACCGCCGCGGGAAATATGTGGCGGGCATCTGCGCTTACCAGCATCACCTGACCTTTGCGCCCTGGAGTCCGCGTGTGATGGAGGACTTCAAAAACAGGCTGGGGGAGTTTGTCGTCTTCAAGAATTGCTTCCAGATCCCGGTGGATTGGAAGGTCGATAAGAAGCT
>JBAXCT010000346.1:0-2304 GCA_037141375.1 Chthoniobacterales bacterium
TCCACAGCAAGACGAAAGCCATCGCTTTCGAACGCTATCTCAAGTCGGGCTCGGGCCGCGAATTTGCTAGACGCCATTTCTAAAAGTCTCCGCAGCGGCAAGCGGCCTTTCGAGGCGGCGGCGTGAGGTCGCTGCACTTCGGGGAATCGGGCGCGGGCCAACCATGCCTGCCGTGCCGCAGCGTCATCGCTTATGTCCCAATTCCTAATTGCCATTGTCACTTATCGACCTCAATTAAGAATCGAATGAATGCCTCCTATCCCAAAATCTTCGCGGCGCTGCTTGCTGCATTGACCGTCTGCACCACCGCGCAAGCCGACTCGTTCGGCACGGGCTCGAACAAGTTCGACATCGACTTTGTCGATATCGGCGATGCGGGCAACGCGGCCGACACCACTGGCTATGGTGCGGTGAGCTATGGGTTCAACATCGGCAAATACGAGGTGACAATCGACCAATATACCACGTTCCTCAACAGCGTGGCCTCGGTGACTAGCGACGGCTACATCGTGAACCTCTGGAACGCCAACATGACCAGCGATATCAATATCGCTGGCATCAGTCGCAGCGGCAGCGGGACCTTAGCCAGTCCTTACAGTTACTCGGTGATCGGCAGCGGGAATCATCCAATTGCTTACGTGAGTTGGTTCGACGCGGCGCGTTTTGCCAATTGGTTGAACAACGGCGCGACTAGTGGCGCGAGTACCGAGAGCGGGGCTTACACGCTCAGTGGAGCAACGAGCGGCATCTTCACCAAAAACGCAGGGGCCAATTGGTGGATACCCGGCGAGGACGAGTGGTATAAAGCCGCATACTACAAGGGCAACGGGATCAATACGGGCTATTGGGTGTATCCCACGCAGAGCGACACCGCACCGGGCAACTCTGTCGGAGGGGACCCCAATCAAGCCAACTATTATGCGGGAGACTACGCCGTCACGCAGTCAGCCAGTTACTTCGGTTCGCAAAATTATCTTACCGATGTTGGCGCATTCAGCAGCAGTGCCAGTGCTTATGGCACTTACGATCAAGGTGGCAACCTGCGGGAGTGGAACGATGCGTTGATCGGTTCGTCTCGGGGCCTTCGCGGGGGATGTTGGTACGGCCTCGAAGGAGACCTTCGGTCCTCCGTCCGTGACGGCGGCTTCGACCCCACAATCGAGGACAGCCTCGTGGGGTTCCGCTTGGCCAGCGTCCCTCAATCTGCCGATCCCGGCGTGCCGGAACCCGGAACATGGGCATCAGGAGTGTTGCTCGCTGGTGGTGCGGCCTTTGTACGTTGGCGCAGGCGGCAGGCTTCGCTTTGATCTTCGGCCCTTGGCCCAAAATCAAAACCAACCACACCGCACGCAGCGTGTGCCCATTCGTGCAGGGCTTCCCGCGCCAGCTGCGGATCGTTCGGGTTGACCTTGTGCGGCAAAGAATCCACGGCCGGCAGGACGATCTGCCGCATCTGCTTCACGGAGCTGACAAAGAGGGCTTCGGCCTCATCGAAGCGCATGGTGACCGCGATCCTCGCGTTAGAAAAATATGTTGGCCGTGGAGACAGTCGGTGAATAACTATCGATTGTATGGCGTTGGGCATCATTTTGCGGGCTGCTGTTTTCATGGCCGTTCTTTGCACCGCGCCCGTTTGGGCCGATGCTGGTTCGGGAGGCAGCCCGCGTGGGCTGGCTACGGACGCGATTTTTCAGTCCATCAACCCGTCGACCGCCCCCGGGGAACCCACCGCGATCAAACCCCCAGCAACAGCACACGAAGACGGCCCGGGGCTGTTCGACGCCGAATCCAATGGCTTGGCCAGTGACTGGGAGCAAAAATCTTCCGACTCTGACCGCCCGAAGCTTGCGCAGGGATGGGATAGCGAAGGGGGAGGCCATTTCATAGAGTATCTGGCCGGTGCCGCAGCACTGCTGGCCATCTTTCTGATCTTTGTCTGGCACTCAACACAGCCCCGCGCCAAGCGAAGGGCGCAATCCACTCGCTCGCGGTCTCGCCGGAAGCGGCGGTCATCTCACTCTAAGGCTCGCCGAGCTAACTTTGAAACCTCTCGGCGCGATTAAGCCTGACATTTCACGGGCTGGTAAAACTGCACAATACGTCGTGCCGCTTTTCCAAACTTTAAGCGGCAGCGAAGCGAGGGAAGTTTCATCGTTACCCTTTGGTCGACCAATGGAGGTCCAACATTGCCGTTCCGGATGAAACTGCTTTAAAATTCCACGCCGAAAATCGCGCGCAGATGCAGATCGGGCTGCCCGGAGATCGCGGTGGCCTGGATCATGGCTGTCACGGTGGCGAAGTAGC
>JBAXCT010000347.1:0-2300 GCA_037141375.1 Chthoniobacterales bacterium
GGCGATCAGCTTGAGCATGCCGCCCGTGCCCGAAGTGCCGAGCCAGACATGGTCCGCAAGGTCGGGAAATTCGGCTGCCACGAGGCGTTGGAGAACGGAGGACGGCAAGCGCGGATTGAGGAGCAGAAAACTCCCGCCCTCCTCCCAGCGCGGCGGATGCTCCCGAAAAAGATCGCGTCCCTTCACCATTGCGACACTCTCGCGATTCGCAGCCACCCGCGCAATATCGCGGGAGAGGGTATCCGGCGCGCGAGACCAAGCGCGAAAAGTTTTCTGATTTTTCGGCACCATCGACAGGCTTGGTCGGCCCAGACGACAACACCCTTGGATCAGAAATGCAGCAGCCCGCTGGGGCCAGCGGGCCCTACCGCGCAACTATCTCCGGCAAGGCTTACGGGCCGGCTTTTATGCGCAGGAATCCCTTGCTGCCCGGCATAGAAACCGCAGGCAATGAAACGGGGGTCCCGTTGTTCGTGAAGGGCTGCGTGACCAAGTCCGTCGTGGTCTGCATCTGCACCTTGACCACGACGCTACTACCCGTCTTCTGAAGCATCAGGCCACCGAGATGCATGTCCATGATGGAATGGAGAGTGTAGAGGTTGAACCTGCCTGGTTGCTGATCGCTGAGCCGGGCTATCAATGAACCGACGACGGCGTAATTTGCCAGCGGATCAAGCCCGGCTACCACCGCTTCCCCGTCGCTGATCCCGTCGCCGTTGCTGTCTGCCTTGTTCGGATCTGTCCCGGAATTGCTCCGGTCGATGAAAAGGCCGGTGCCGGTCTCGGCGCGGTCACCAAGACCATCTCCGTCGGTGTCCGCCTTGTTCGGATCTGTCCCGGTGTTGTCGGGAGAAAGATAACGGCCGGTATTCGTTTCGACATAGTCGGGCAGGCCATCGGCATCGGTATCCTGAAGAAAATAGGACTCGGCCGAAAACAAATCGCCGACCTCTTGGTAGGAAAGGGCGCGGTCATAGATCCTGACATCATCGAGAAAGCCTTTGAAGTAGTGCGCCCCGAACTGGTCCCCAGCAGGCGCGACCTGGAATTCTTTGCCGATCAGCACGGACGCCTGCGAGGAAGCCATGTCTCCATAATAACTTGCCCCGACCAGTTGGCCATCGACGTAAAAATAGAGCACCCAGCCATCGGCAACCACGACGGCCTGATGCCAGAGTCCGTCGGCTGCGCTGCGGGGCTGGACGATGGTTTGCCCAGAGGGGGAATAGACCGCGGCAGAATACGCATCAAGCGCGTTGTTTTTTTGCAGACCCAGTCGCAGCAAGGTGGTCTGCGTGGTTTTGGGTTGCGAGACGAGACCGCTGAGAAAATTGGAACGGGAACCGACTTTGACCCAGCAAGAAAACGTCCGCGGTCCCGCCGAACCCGGAGCAAAGCCGGTATCAACGAAGCTGGTGGTGCCATTGAATTCGTAGGCCCGATCCGGCAGGCCGAAGCGGTCGTTGGTTTTGACCACGCTCGTTGCGGAGCTGGTACGCCCGTAGCCGCTTTCGTCCGCCGCGTTGCCGCTGAACGGATAATAGGCCACCAGGCCTATGCTCAGAGGGTTGAAGGAGTCCGGGTCGAGAGGATCGGTTCGATCGGCCGCCTCGCGAGAATTGTTGACCCCGTCCTTGTCGAGATCGTCGCCCGTCGGAAAAACCCCGCGATTATTGGGATCGGTGCCAATTTTCGACTCCGCTTGGTCGTTGAAACCATCCCCGTCCGTATCCCACTTGTTGGGATCTGTGGGATAGCCTCGCTCGAAAACGTAGCCGATGTCTTCGGAGGGGAAGTCCGAGTAGCTCTGCCAAGTGACTGGATTCCAAAGGTAGCCCACGTATTTCCGCAAGCTGCGCCACTTGAGGCTCGCATCCATGACCGCCGTGGTGTTCGCCGCGTCTGGCTCGCCGGGGGCCCAGTTGTAAAACGCACCCTGCTCTCCGGTGGTCCAGTTCCAGACCTGCGGCTGGGCGACACTCGATTCGAGCCCCAGATAGAGAGGTTGGTCAACTTCCCGCCAATATCTCCGCCAGAACCAATCCCATTCTGCCTGAGAGGTGAAGGTGGCGAGATGTCCGTCCTGCCAAGCTGCGTCGGACGCAGCCCAGTCGGAGATAAAATGTCCGTGAACCACTTCATAGCGTCCGTATCCCCTCTCCCATGAGTCGCTCAGCCCATCTCCGTCGGAGTCCACCAGCTGCCCCATCCAAAGATCGAGTTCAGCAAGAAGCACGCCAGCGCCATAGGGCTCGGGTAGAGCACCGCCAAAGCTCTCGTCGGGCCACGAAGAGCGGACA
>JBAXCT010000348.1:0-2290 GCA_037141375.1 Chthoniobacterales bacterium
TGACATTTTCCACGCCGGAGGAGGATGCCAAGCGCCGGGACTTCACCATCAATGGCATGTTCTACGACCCGGTGGCCGATAAGTTCATCGATTTTGTCGGCGGCCGGGCGGACTTGGACTCGCAAACGCTGCGCGCCATCGGAGACCCAGCGGCCCGGTTCCGCGAGGACAAGCTGCGCCTGCTACGCGCCGTGCGTTTTGCCGCGCGCTTCGGCTACCAGATCGACCCCGCGACGTGGGAAGCCCTGCGCGCGCACGCCGCGGACATCCACGCGGTGAGCGCCGAGCGCATCCGCGAGGAGGTGCTGAAAATTTTCGCCCACCCGACCCGTGTGCGCGGCTTCGACCTGCTCAACGAGAGCGGGCTTCTCCGCGAGATCCTGCCGGAGGTCGACAAGCTCAAGGGCTGCGAGCAGCCACCGCAATTCCATCCGGAGGGCGATGTCTTCGTCCACACGCGCGCCATGCTCGCACTCCTCCCACCCGATGCGCCGGTCAGCGTGGCGCTCTCCGTCCTCTTCCACGACATCGGCAAACCGCCGACCTTCCGCTACCACAAGGATGAGGACCGAATCCGGTTCAGCGGCCACGACCGGGTGGGCGCGGAGATGACGGAGCGGGTGATGGAGCGCCTGCGCTTCTCCCGCGCGGAAACAGACCGCACGGTCGAAGCTGTGCGCCAGCACATGGTTTTTAAAGACGTTAAAAACATGCGCACCGCGAAGCTGAAGCGCTTCATGGCCCGCGAGGGATTCGCGGAGGAACTCGAACTGCACCGCGTCGATTGCACGAGCAGCCACGGGGCTCTGGACAACTACGATTTCCTCAAAGCCAAGGCGGAGGAGTTTGCCAACGAGCCGCTCATTCCCCCGCCGCTGGTGACCGGCCACGACCTGATGTCCCTGGGCTGGAAACCGGGCCCGCATTTTGGCCCGGTGCTCGAAGCTGTGCAAACCGCGCAACTGGAGGGAACGCTCACCACTTCCGAGCAAGCCATCGGGTGGGTGAGGGAAAACTATCCAGCGCAAACCTCGTGACTTTCTCCGGCTCAGAACATCGCCACGGGCGGGAGCCAGCCCTGGCACTGGCCACAGGATATGTCACTGAAAAAGCTTCCAAACCGGAACTTTAATTTTTGGAAGCTGCGCCTTTAAATCCCCACTCCGTGTCAAACATCCAAGAAACCACCGCCCTCCTCGAACTGTCTCTGCGCACGCGCCGGGACTTGCTCGGCGCGAAGCGCACGGGTGTAACGCGGACAACGCTGCAGAAATTGGGTAAAGCAAAACTCGCGCCGCCCGGCACACCTCGCGCCGCCACCTCAGGCGACGATGCCGCGAAACTCGCGGCACTCAACGACGCGGTCGTCGCCTGCCGCCGGTGCGAACATCTCGCCGCGTCCCGCACCCAGACGGTCTTCGGGGCCGGCAACCCGAATGCAGAACTGATGTTTGTCGGCGAAGCGCCGGGGGAGGACGAGGACAGGCAGGGCACGCCGTTCGTGGGGCGCGCCGGGGAACTGCTCACGCGCATCATCGGAGCGATGGGACTTTCGCGCGAAGACGTCTACATCGCCAATGTCCTCAAGTGCCGCCCGGACATGCCAAAAGGCGCGCCGGGCAATCGGACACCCACCCCACAGGAGATGCAGCAGTGCCTTCCGTATCTGCGCGAGCAGATCGCCATCATCCGTCCGCGCGTGCTCGTCGCACTGGGCAAAACGGCCATGACCGTGCTCACCGGAGCTGACGAGCCGATGGGTGCGATGCGCGGTCGCTGGTTCTCGTTTGAAAGCATCCCGCTCCTCGCGACATACCATCCCTCGTATCTGCTGCGCAACGGATCGAACACCGAGAAACGCAAGGTGTGGGAGGATATGATGATCGCGATGGAGAAACTCGGGCTTCCCATCTCGGAGAAACAGCGCGGTTTTTTTCTGCCCGCAAAGTGAGCGCGATGCCCTCGTCCCTCGCCTACCGATGTTGTACCGGCACGGTACGAGCTGTCCTCTCGCCTTTTGTCAGTCGCCGCTACCTCGGTCGCGAACACGTGCCACGCCAAGGCGCCTGCATTGTCGCGCCGAATCATATCAGCCACTTCGACCCGCCGTTCATCGGATCCGCGTCGCCGCGCCACACCGACTGGATGGCCATGCGAGAGCTTTTTTCCATTCCGGTCGTCGGCTGGTTCCTCGCACGAGCCGGAACTTTCCCCGTGGAGATGGGGAAGTTCGATATGCCGGCAGTGCGCGCGGCAATCGAGCGCCTCAAGGCGGGCCGCATGGTCGGGC
>JBAXCT010000349.1:0-2273 GCA_037141375.1 Chthoniobacterales bacterium
ACACGTAATCCTCGGGATCGTAGGGCAGGTCGAAGTTCACGACCAGTTCCAGATCATCGACGTCGATCCCGCGACCGGCCACGTCGGTGGCGACAAGAAAATCGAAGCCGGCAGCTTTGAATTTGTCCATCACGCGCGTCCGCTGGGCCTGGGCGATGCCTCCGTGGAGGCGGTCGGAGGGAATGCCCTGCGCCTGCAGATCGTCGGCCAGCTCATCGACCGTGCGCTGCGTGTTGCAGAAAATGATGCCGGAGCGATACGTGTGGAAATCGATGATGCGCAGCAGCGCATCGAATTTCATGCGCGGCGGTGTCTCGTAATACCACTGCGTGATGTCCGGCGCGGCGACCGTTTTCTGGTCGATCTGCAGGGTGACAGGGTCGCGCGAATAGCGGTCGATCAGCTTGCGGATGGCCGGCGAAACGGTGGCGGAGAAAAACGCGGTCTGCCTCTCCGCCGGCATGGCATCGAGGATCTTCTTGATGTCGTCGCGGAAGCCCATGTCGAGCATGCGGTCGGCTTCGTCGAGGACGATGAGGCGAAGCCGGTCGAGCTTGAGCGTGCCGCGCTCGAGGTGGTCGATGACGCGGCCCGGGGTGCCTAGGACGATCTGTGCACCGCGTTTGAGTTCGTGGGCCTGGCGCTCGAAGGACGAGCCGCCATAGACCGGGACGGCGTGCACGCCGCGCTTCCCGAAGGAAAGTTTGTGCACTTCCCCGGCCACCTGGGTCGCCAACTCGCGGGTGGGGCAGAGCACGAGCACTTGGACGGCATGAAGGGAGGCATCGGTCTTTTCAATGGCCGGAATGGCGAAAGCCGCTGTCTTCCCCGATCCGGTCTGCGATTGCCCGACAACGTCCCGGCCGGCTAGCAGCACAGGGATGGCGGCGGCCTGAATCGGGGATGCCTCCTCGAAGCCCAGTTTGTCGACCGCTTTGAGAATTTCCGGCGAGATTCCGAGGCTGGCGAAGGTGTGTCTCTCCATGGGATCAGTGTATACCGCCGCAGCTTCCGGGTCACGGGTTCTTGTTGGCTGTCGTTGTGGCAGTCCTCAGGCCCGAGCGGGGAGTGGGCAGGACAGGATTCGAACCTGTGAAGTCGTAAGACAGCAGATTTACAGTCTGCCCCGTTTGGCCACTCCGGAACCTGCCCTAATTTCCTCCGCTGCGCGACATCAAGAAGCGCCTTTGGGTTCGAGGATTATGCTTTTGATGACGATTTTTTCCAAGGGAAAGTTATTGGCATCCGTATTCCTGCGGCTGATCGCTTCCAGCGCGTCCATCCCGTCAAGCACGCGGCCGAAGACGCTGTATTCGCCGTTGAGCTTGGGTTGGTCCTTGAGGCAGAGATAAAATTGGCTGCCGTTGGAGACACGCGCGAGGTTGATTTTGCCGTCGATGCGGGACATGGCGATGGCCCCTTTGGTGTGGGGCAGGCGGATTTCGGCCGGCACGGTGTAGCCGGGGCCACCGGTCCCGGTGCGGTCGGTCGGGCCGTGCTTGCTGTAGGGGTCGCCGGTTTGCAGCAGCACGCCCGCAAAGGCGCGGTGGAAGCGCATGCCTTTGTAGTAGCCGCGCTGCACGAGATCCTTAAAGTTTTGCACGTGCAGAGGAGCGGCCTCGTCGTAGAGACCGATGACCACGCGCTGCAAGTCCTTTTCTTTGCCGACTTTGATCGTGACCACGGCCACCTCCGGGCCCAGGGACTGCGCTCGGCCCGCAGCGACTCCAGCCATTAAGGCGACGGCAGACAGGATGGCCAGAATGCGGGTCGGTTTGATCATGGGTGATACGGTTGGCGATTACGCGGCGCGAGGCAATGACAAAGAACGCGCCGCCTCACGCACCCCTCACTTTCACCACGCTGGCGAAGTCCTCGTCGGCCATTCCCTCGCGGCAAGCGAGGTCGTAGAGCCTCTCCATGGCCGAGGTGAGGGAAGCCGCGCCGGGAGATGCCAGGGCGAGGGCGAGCCGCAGGTCTTTGCGAAGATTTCGGACGGAAAACCGGGGGGAGAAATCCTGGCCGAGCATGCAGGGGAGCTTGAGGTCGGTCACGCCGGAGCGGGCCGCATTGTTTTCGAGGATCGCGGGCAGCACGGCGGGATCGACACCGTTGCTGCGCAGTAGGTTGACGGCTTCAGCGAGGGAGACCGCGGCGGCAGCAGCCATGATATTCGTGGCGATCTTGACCACACTCGCTACGCCGATCTCTCCCACCGGCAGGACCGCTTTGGCGCTTGCCGCAAGCACCGTGCGGGCCCGCTCCAATGCCTC
>JBAXCT010000350.1:0-2270 GCA_037141375.1 Chthoniobacterales bacterium
CCTCCAAGGGCACCTCCGCCGCCCCTACATCGGGAGGCCATTGCTGTGGCGGCGGCGGTTGCGGATGCGGTTAATTATTGAGGATGAAATATGTGCGTTAATAGGCGCCAACAACACTTCGACTACGTGCCAAAAGTCGAAGTTTCCAAGGCAGGTGCTTTTTGCCCAGTTGCTGTTTGATGCGGTCTTGTGACCGGGCCAAGCCGGAACTGCCCGGGTTTATGCCAAGAAAACTGCCTGGCCGATGGACTTACCGCCGATCTTTGCTTGTTGGTGGATAAACTTTGCTCGATTCCCTTCTCGAGGTCCGCAATGTCTGGATTGTTTGCCCTGTCACCCAGAGGAGGCGGATTTGCTTCGCCGATCGCTCGTGCTCGACGCATCGTTCGCTTCGGCTAAAATGGCATCCATGTTCACCAGAGTTGTCGGATTGATTGTTTTGTGCGGATTGGCCTCCTTGTCGCGAGCGGAGGACGGCCCTGTCATCACGGTGCGCAAGGGCGATCGTGTCTCACTTTCCCTTACGCCGGTCGGAGGTGGTTCTGGCGGTGCTGTATCCAAGGTGCTGCAGCACGATCTCGATCTGGCCGGCTGGTTCCAGTTGGTCCCGGATGCCCAGGCTTCCTACTTGGCGGGCGGCACGGCTTCGGGCGGCAGCCTACAGGGCAAGGTGACCGATCGCTCCGGCACGGTGGTGTTGTCGAAAACCTACACCGGCACCGACCGCGATATGGCGCACCAATTCGCCGATGATATCGTGGAAACGCTCACCGCTAACAAAGGCATCGCCATGACCAAGATCGCCTTCGTGGCCACGGCCAGCGGGGCCAAGGAAATTTATCTCGCCGATTACGACGGCAGCAACGTGCGTCGCTTGACCAGCGACCGCAGCATCAGTGTGGCGCCCTCCCTCGGGCCCGGGGCGCGCCAACTAGCTTACACCGGATACCAAGGCGGCTATCCCGACGTCTATGTGATCGATATTGCGTCCGGCGCGCGCAGCCGTGCGGTCAGCGCCCCGGGGACAAATTCCGGCGCGGCGGTCTCGCCGGATGGCGATTCCATGGCCTTGACCATGAGCAAGGATGGCAACCCGGAAATCTATATCACCGGTCTGCATGGCGGCATGGCGCGGCGCCTCACGCGCACCAGGGGCGTGGAGTCATCGCCGACCTGGTCCCCTGATGGACACGAGTTGATCTACTCTTCCGACAACGGCGGCAGTCCACAACTTTACCGGATCGGCGCGGGTGGGGGTGGTTCGAGTATGCTCTCCACCGGATTCGGCTACTGCACCGATCCCAGCTGGTCGGGCGACGGCAAAAAAGTTGCCTTCACGGTGCGTTCGGGCGGTTTCTCTGTCGCCATGATGGATCTCGGCGCTGGCGGGGCGAAGATTCTGGCCTCGGGCCAAAACCCTGTCTGGGGTCCCGGGTCAAGGCATCTCATTTACAGCGCCGGATCCAGCCTCATTCTCCTTGACGTTCCGACCGGCCGGACCACAACTATCGTCACTGGTTTAGGCAAAGTCAGCGAGCCCACCTGGTCGCGCTAAAAACAATCGACACCATGAATTACCTCATAAAATTCACCCTTCTCACGGCGGGCGCTTGCGTCCTGCTTGCCTTGGTTTCCTGCAAGACCAAGCCCAAGGACGAGTATGCGGGCGTGGATGGCGACTACGTCAGCGGCGTTCCGCTGCCGGACCGTCAGGATGGCGCATCCTATCTCGGTGGCAATGTTTCCAAGGGTCAATTTCCGCCAGTGCAGTTCGGCTTCGACAGCTTCGAGGTCAGTTCCTCGGAAATGGCTAAGGTGCACGCGGTGGCCGCAGCCATGCAGGGTTCCAAGAACGATTTGATCATCGCTGGATTCACCGACGAGCGCGGTACAGAGGAATACAACCGCGGCCTCGGCGAGCGCCGCGCCCTCTCGGTGCGTGAAGCCCTCATCAAGGCGGGCATCAGCGGCAGCCGCATCCAGACCGTGAGTTTCGGCGAGGAAATGCCGGTGGATTCCGGCGGCAGCGAATCGGCTTGGGCGGCCAACCGCCGGACCGAGTTCGGAGTCGTCCGCTAACCCCTCTTTTTGTGGCGGTCCCACTGCTGGATTTGCGCCTGCAATATGCGCAGGTGAAAGACGACGTGCAGCGTCGTCTCGGCGCACTCTGCGAGAGCCAGCAGTTCATCCTCGGCCCGCCGGTCCTGGAGCTTGATGAGGCGCTGCGTGATTATACGGGCTGTGGTCACGCGGTCGGTATGTCGTCGGGC
>JBAXCT010000351.1:0-2260 GCA_037141375.1 Chthoniobacterales bacterium
TCAAGATCACCCAGGTCGACTCGGATCACTGGAAGCAGGAATACTTCGCCCCGCGGCCGTATTCAGAAAAGCTGATCAACATGAAACTCGACCGCCGCGGCATCAACTTTATGAGGGATTGGAAGGTTTGCCTCGCGGAATACGCAAAAGTCTTCGGAGAAGATCTTTTGCGTAAGTAGCGGGTAACTAGTGGCGAGTAACTTGTAACGATAAGAAACCAGAGTAGCGGGTGCCTTGTGGCGAGTAGCGGGTGGGGAATCAGAGCAGAGAGCCTTCACTAGCGACCCGTAACTCGTGACGCGCTACTAATACTGACATGGCTTTTGCACAGAGTTTCGAAGAACTAAAAATTTGGCAGCGTTCCAGAGAACTGGCCAACGTGATCCACGATGCCTTTGGTAAGTGCCGCGAGTTTGATTTCCGCAACCAGATCCAGAGTGCGGCAACTTCCGTCATGAATAATATTGCCGAAGGATTCGAGCGCCGAACGAAGAAGGACTTTGCTCACTTCCTCGACGTTGCCAAAGGGTCAGGCGGTGAGGTGCGGTCGATGCTCTACCTTGGTGAAGACCGTGGCTACATCACCGTCAAAGCAGCTGAACCTCTGCGCTCCGAATACAAGGACCTCTCGAAGTCGATCGGGGCGCTCGCCGCGAGTTTGCGGCGAGTGCAGTAACGGTTCGCGGATAGCTAGAACCGGAGTCCGATGCAGCGGACGTAGATGGGTCGCCGCGGCGACCAAACGAGTCACGAGTTCGGAGTTTTCAACACGTAACCCGCAGCCAGCCACTCGTAACCCGCCACTCATCCTTTATGTCTTTACCCTTAACCAGTAACCCGCCACCACCACGCCTTTCATTAGCGTGGTGATTCCGGCCTGCAACCCGGGCATGCGGCATTTTGAGAATGTGCTGGAGGCGTTGCGTGATCAAACACTGCCGAAGGACCGGTGGGAGTTGATTGTGGTGGATGATGCGTCGCGCGTGCCGCTACGCGCGGCGAAGCGCGACGGGCACGAGGCACGAGGCGAGGGGCGAGAGGGAAAGGGTCTAAAAGACGAGGGACAGGAGACGGGAGACAGGAGTCAGGAAGCGGCCAGCTCTGGGTACGAACAAGGAACTGGTGCAACCAAGAACGAAGCACTCATCGATCTGAGTTGGCATCCGAATGCCCGGATCGTTCAGACTGATCCGGAGCGGGAGGGAGGAGGAGAAAAAGCTGACAAGCTGAAAATCAGAAAAGCTGAAAATGAGGGAGCGTGTGGGGAGAGGGAGGGCATAGGACTGGTTAGTGCGCGGTTGCGGGGGTTCGAGTTGGGAAAGGGGGACGTGTTTGTTTTTGTCGATCAGGACAATGCGCTGCGCTCGGATTACTTGGAGCGGGTGGCCGACATCGCGGTCGAGTATCCGCACATCGGAACTTGGGGTGGGCAAATCCTGCTTAAGTTTGACGAGGCCGAGAAGGCACCGGATCCGTGGCTCCGTGGGCCGCTCTGCACCCGAGAGTTGCAGTCTGACATTTGGACCAATGTGATCGACCACCATGATTCGACGCCTTGGGGTGCCGGGCTGTGTGCGCGCCGCGAGGTGCTGGAGATTTACCGGCAGCGCGTGCTGGCGAACCCGATGCGCCGACTTTTGGATCCGACCCCGCGACGGGCGGGTTTCGGAGGAGACTCGGATCTTTCTTACTCAGGCTGCCGCGCGGGTTATGGCAAAGGCGTTTTCAAGCGTCTGGCGCTGGATCATCTCATTCCGGTGGGTCGGTGCTCGGATGATTTCCTTCTGCGGAATGCCGAGACCAACGGCTACTCCACAGTGCTGCATGGCTTTGTCGAGCATGGCAACACCACGCCTCCGCGCAACGACTGGCGATTCTGGGCGATGAGTTGGGTGCGGCGTCCGCGTCGAAAGCGGTTGCAGTGGGAGATGGAAATGGCCAAGCGCCGGGGGATGTGGAATGCGGTGGCGGAGATTGCCGGGAGCGAGGGTGAATTGCGGCAGTATGCGGAAATGCTCGCGGCAAAAGCTGATCGACTGGAAGAATAAAAACCTGAGAGGAATTGTGACAGGGGTCATTTTGACATTTTGAGAGACTGACGACGGCAGCCTCGAAAACGCTGAATGACTGAAAAGCTGAAATTCTGAAAACCACCAGCTGAAAACTGCTAACTGACAGCCGAGTCCTCGAACCGAAGCGCAGCGTAGATAGCCGAAGGCAAACAAGCCGGTCGTGGCCGGCCAACTGATACTGTCTACTT
>JBAXCT010000352.1:0-2245 GCA_037141375.1 Chthoniobacterales bacterium
TTTTTTCCTCGAGGATGAACTCCTTCATCTTGGGGTTCCACCGTTTGGTCTGGTGACCGTAGTGGACGCCGGACTCGAGAAGTTCGTTAATCAGTTCAATCGATGACATGTATTTAATGGTTCTGTTGGTTTAGCCTGCTTCTTTTTCGCTCCCGACCGTGGCGGCCAGCTCGTCGCCGGGTTCGGCCTGAACAAGCTCGATGTTGCGGCTGGTGTGGAAACCGCTTCCGGCCGGAATGAGATGACCCATGATGACGTTCTCCTTGAATCCGCGGAGGTAGTCCACCTTGCCGAGTGTGGCCGCGTCGGTGAGGACGCGGGTGGTATCTTGGAAGGAGGCGGCGGAAATGAAACTCTCGGTGCTGAGCGAGGCGCGGGTGATACCGAGGAGGACGGGCTCGCCCTCGGCCGGCTTGCCGCCGAGCTGGGTGATCCGGTCGTTCTCCACATCGAACTCGGTGCGCTCGACTTTGTCGTCCCAGAGCAGCGTGGTGTCGCCGGGGTCGGTGATTTTGACCTTGCGCAGCATCTGACGGATGATGATCTCAATGTGCTTGTCGTTGATCTCCACGCCCTGCAGCCGGTAAACCTCCTGGACCTCGTTGAGCAGATGCTCCTGCAACGCGGCAGGTCCGCACACCTGCAGGATCTCGTGCGGGAGCACGGGACCTTCGGTCAGTTGGCTGCCCTTCTTCACGCGGTCGCCGTCGGCGACGATGATATGCTTATTCATCGGGATGAGGTGCTCCTCCTCCTCCTTCGTCTCGATATCGAGGACCAGCAGGCGACGCTTGCCGCGGGCGGTACCCTCAATCTTGACGATGCCGTCGATCTTCGCGATCTCGGCGGAATCCTTCGGCTTGCGAGCCTCAAAGAGCTCAGCCACGCGCGGCAGACCGCCGGTGATGTCCTTGGTCTTGGCCACCTTGCGCGGCGTCTTGGCCAAAAGCTGGCCGGCCTCCACCTTGCGGTTGTCGGCCACGACGATGTGGGCGCCGGCTGGGATCGAGTAGCTGGCGACGACTTTTTTCTCGTTGTCGACCACCACGATCTGCGGATGAAGATCCTCCTTGTGCTCGATGACCACGAGGCCCGTGATGCCGGTGGCCTCGTCGACCTCGCGCTTGACGCTGAGGCCGGCGATCATGTCGCGGAACTCCACCGTGCCGGGACGTTCGGTCAGGATCGGCAGATTGTACGGATCCCACTGGACAAAGACGTCGCCTTTCTTGGCCTTGCCGCCATCGGCCACGGAAATGACCGAACCGATGACGATGCTGTGGCGCTCGAGTTCGCGGCCGTCCTTGTCGTTGTAGATACCGATGAAGCCGTTCTTGTTGAGAACGATATTGTTTCCGTCCGTCGACTCCACCGTGCGGAGTTCAATGTAGCGGATGGTGCCGTCATTCTTGGCCTTGATGATCGGTTGCTTGAAGGTCTGGCTGGCCGTTCCGCCAATGTGGAACGTACGCATGGTGAGCTGCGTGCCAGGCTCGCCGATGGACTGGGCAGCAATGATGCCGACAGCCTCGCCGATCTGAATGAGCTTGCCGTTGGCCAAGTTTCGGCCGTAGCACTTGGCGCAGCAGCCGCGCTTGGACTCGCAGGTCAGCACGGAGCGGATGCGCAGTTGCTCGACACCCATGTGCTCGAGGGACTTGGCTGTCGCCTCGTCGACGATGTGACCGGCCTTGATGACAGTCTTGGCCGTGACCGGGTCCTTGATCGATTCGCAGCTGGTGCGGCCGATGATGCGCGTCTTGAGGTCGACGACTTCCTCGTCACCCTCGTAGATCGGCTGCACCACGATGCCTTTTACCGTGCCGCAATCCTCCTCGGTGATGATCACGTCCTGCGCGGCGTCGACCAGCTTGCGGGTCAGGTAGCCGGAATCGGCCGTCTTGAGCGCGGTGTCGGCCAATCCCTTGCGGGCGCCGTGGGTCGAGATGAAATATTCGAGCACGGTGAGACCCTCACGGAAATTCGAGGTGATGGGGCGCTCGATGATCTCGCCGGAGGGTTTGGCCATCAGGCCGCGCATGCCGGCCAGCTGTTTAACCTGCTGGCGGTTGCCGCGCGCTCCGGAGTCGACCATGAGGAAGACTGGATTCATTTCCTTGCGTCCCTCGTTATGGTCGAGGGTACGGAACATGACGTTAGAGATTTCTTCGCCAGCGTGGGTCCAGATATCGATGATTTTGTTGTAGCGCTCGCCGTCGGTGATGATGCCCTTGCGATACTGCTT
>JBAXCT010000353.1:0-2211 GCA_037141375.1 Chthoniobacterales bacterium
CCGCTGTCCGTCTCGTCGAGCAGGGCGAAGGACGGCTGCAGCATGGCCATCTGCAGGATCTCACAGCGCTTCTTTTCACCACCGGAGAAGCCCTCGTTGACCGAGCGCGAGGTGAATGTGCGCGGCATCTGCAGAAGATCCATCTTCTCGTAGAGCTTGGCGTAATATTCGGTCGCCTCCAGTTCCTCGCCCTCCGGCAGGCGGGCCTGCAAGGCGGCGCGCAGGAAGTTAGCGATGGTCACGCCGGGGATTTCGCTCGGGTATTGGAAGGCGAGGAAGATCCCGCGGCGAGCACGCACGTCGGGCTCCAGTCCGAGGATGCTCTCACCGTCGAGCAGGACATCGCCGGAGGTCACCGTGTAGTCGGGGTGGCCGGCGATGACCTTGGCCAGCGTGCTTTTGCCTGAGCCGTTGGGCCCCATGATCGCGTGCACCTGCCCGGTCGGCAAATCGAGGTTGAGCCCGCGCAGGATTTCGCGATCGCCGATGCTGACGTGCAGGTCTTGAATTTTCAGGTTCTTCATATGTTGAGTCGTTATTTTTTAAGGCAGTCCGCACACAAGCCGCGCAGGGAGACTTCCTGCTGGGTGACGGCGTAACCGCGCGGCAACTGGTGTAGCTTTTCCAGCTCGGCCCCGGGCAGAAGCGGCACATCCAGAACCGCGCTGCAACGGGTGCAGGTGAAGTGACCGTGCTTCGAACTGTTCGCGCAGTAGCGCGTCGATCCGCTGTCGAGGTGCACCTTGCGGACCAAACCGCGGTCCGCCAGCGTCTCGAGAACATTGTAGACCGTAGCCAGCGAGAGGGACTCCATCGCCGGCTTGGCCCGCAGAAAAACTTCCATCGCCGTGGGATGATCCTGACGATCGAGCAGCACTTCGTAGACATGCTTCCGCTGCCGGGTGAGCCGAAGCCCATCCAGCGCGATCGATTGCTCGTAGCGCTTGAGCTGGGTCTTCGGGCTGGCGGTTTTCACGGTCATAGATGGACACTTGAACGTACGTTGCTTCTACATTGTTTCAAGAATAATTCTTAATAAGGGCCACGCGCGGTGCGGGACGCCGGTTGCCACAGGTGGTATGAAAGGCACCTGCCATGGCCGCCTACCCCCTTCCCCTTTGCCTGCTACTCTGCGCAGCCGGATTCGTCCGCGCCGAGGCGGAATCTCCCCGGCGGGTGGTTAGCTTGGCCCCGAGCATCACGCAGACGGTCATCGCCGTCGGGGCCACTGACCGCTTGGTCGCGGTCACGCCCTTCTGCGATGCGCCCGACTCGATCCCCAGGATCAAAGGCGGAATCCAACCCGACGCGGAGACCGTGCTCGGCTTCGCTCCGGATCTGGTGCTGCTGACGTCGATGACACCGGAACCGACGCGCCGGCAGTTGACCCGGCTTGGCCTGCGGGTGGAAACCATTGACTCGGGATCGCTGGATGACATCCGCGCAAACGTGAGTCGGGTGGCCGTGCTGCTCGGCACATTCCGACCTCCGCCGCCTACGACCGCGAGTTCTCCGGCCACACGCAGCGCAGCTCTGCTCTTCGGCGCAGAGGGCACTTTCAGCGCAGGGTGCGGCACACACGCACACGAAATCATGCAACAGGCCGGACTGCGCAACATCGCCACAGATGCCTCGGGCCCATGGCCGCAACTCGGCGAGGAATTTCTGCTGTCCGCCGATCCGGATCTGTTGGTGGTGGCCGACTACAACGGCACCAGTCAGAGCGAGGTGCTGAAAATAATGCGAAATGATCCCGTGCGGCGGCACCTGCGCGCCGTGGAGGAGGGTCGCGTCGTTGTTTTCCCGGCGGGCGCTTTTACCGTGCCCGGGCCGGGAGCCCTCGCGGCGGGTGAGGAGTTGCGTGCGCAGTTGGGGACAAACCCATGACCTCACCCGCCCTGCAAGTTCGCAATGTTCGCGCCGGCTACGACGGGCGGGATATTCTGCAGGACGTGAGTTTTGATTTATATGCCGGTGAGGTGCTCGGTGTGGCCGGACCGAACGGCGGGGGCAAAAGCACCTTGCTGCGAGCGGCCACCGGGCTGCTGCCCCTGCGTACGGGGAGCGTGCAGATATCTGGACGCGATCTGGCGCAGATTGGTTTTCGCGAGCGGGCGCGACTCTGCGCGGTGCAGCCGCAAGTGGAGGCACCGCTCTTCGACTATTCGGTGGAACAATTTGTCATGCTCGGACGCCACCCTCACCGATCGG
>JBAXCT010000354.1:0-2209 GCA_037141375.1 Chthoniobacterales bacterium
GTCTCGCCTGCTTTGAGAACCTCCGTATCCGTGTCCTCTTCTTCTTGGGCAAACTTGACCTCTCACCCGCTTGATCCAAATCACACCAAAGTATACGAAGCACCATTTTTAATAAGAATTATGGTTATTTCGAGGACGTTGTCTATGCGTTGCTTTTCACGGCAGATCAGCTACGGTCCTCTTCTGCCGCTTCGTCAACCTCGCCGAGTTCAGCCTCGATGCCCCGCCGCCATGATTGCGAGAGCAGCGGGCGAGCTAATCCGTAAAGAAGGTAAGCGATGAATGTCGTCGCCGGCATCCATTCGTAATTCATCGCGGTGAAGATCATCAGCACGATGGTGGCGATGAATTTCGGGATGGAGTGGCGCGTGCGCCAGTTCAGCGCCTTGAAGCTTGGATAGCTCACCTTGCTGAACATCATGAAAGAGAGGAAGAGCATGAGCGGCGGGAGCGCAAATTTCCACGGGCCGATCGTCTTTTGTCCCGCGTCGAGCCATAGCATGAGCAAAGTGAGCGAGGCGATGAGCCCCGCCGCGGCGGGGATGGGGAATCCCTGGAAGTCCTTGCTTTCGGCCACGTCAAGATTGGCGGCTGCCGCCGTGTTGAAGCGGGCAAGGCGCAGTGCCCCGCAGGCCAGATAGAAGAAGGCGATGAGCCACCCGTAGCGGTCGAAGTCGCGCAGCACGATCTGCCAGACGAGCAGGGCTGGCGCGACGCCGAAAGAAACCACGTCGGCCAGCGAATCGAACTCGCGGCCGAAGGCGCTCTCGTTGCCGCCGAGCCTCGCGATCCGCCCGTCGAGCAAATCGAAAATGCAGGCACCGAGGATGAACCAGATGGCCAGATGAATCGGATCTGACGGGTCCAGACCAGACTTCATCTGGATGACCGCATCGAGAATTTTGAGCACGGCGGCAAAGCCGCAGAACAGGTTGCCCGCGGTCATCAGGTTGGGCAGGAGGTAGATCCTCGTCCCGCTGTTGTCAGGTTCGGTGCTCATGCTGTTGCGGCAGCCTCCCGCGCAGGGGCGGGCGTGCGGACTGCAGCTAATAGCCCGATCACGGTGGAGCCACCCTTGACGCTCTGACCGACGCTCACAAAGATCTCGGTCTCAAGCGGAAGGAATATCTCGGTGCGTGAGCCGAAGCGTATCATGCCGAAGCGCTCTCCGCGGGTCAGTTGGTCGCCCAAGCAAGCCCACGGGACGATGCGTCGTGCGATGGCACCGGTGATCTGGCGCACAACGATGGTCCTACCTCCGCAGTCAAATCCCCACGTGCGCGCCGCATTGTGCGTCGAGGCCATCGGGCTGCGCGCATCGTGATAGGTGCCGGCATGCTCGGCGGTGTAGATCACCCGACCGGCGGCCGGCGCGCGATTAACGTGGACATCAAAAACCGAAAGAAAAATCCCCACACGCTGCAAGCGGCGGCCTGTCACCACGGACTCTTCCATTTCGCTGATGTCTGTGACGCGGCCGTCAGCTGGCGCGACAAAGAGCCCGGCGTCGTTCGGGATGGCTCTCGTGGGATCACGAAAAAAATAAAGCGTGAACGCGATGAGAGTTCCACCCACGGCGCTAAGCCATGGTGAAAAATACCACGCCACCGCGGTGAACAGGGCCAGAATAAGGAGGATCCATTTTGCCTCCCAAAGGGTGCGCCAACGCATAGAGACGGCACACTACCACGTGGAGGGCCCGGACCTGAAACCATTTGATTGGATCGCGGCGCAACTGGGGCTACTCTTACTTTGATGACCAACCGGGAGATCACTCTAGCACGCGATTGCAAGGCCGTTCTTATTCCCAGTGGGGAGGAGGCCACGCTGACTGCCGGCAGCCCGGTTATCATCACGCAGTCGCTCGGTGGAACCTACACCGTGGCCACCCAGACAGGGCTGGCCCGCATTGCCGAGTCCGATGCCGACGCGCTCGGTCTGGAAGTGAAAAACGAAACGGTTTCCGCCCACCCGGCTGTGGCCAGCGGCGGCGAGGTGGGAGAGGACGATGTTTGGGCGCAATTGAAGAATGTTTACGATCCCGAGATCCCGGTGAACATCGTCGATCTTGGCTTGGTTTATGACTTGATCCTCGGCAAGAGCGAATCCGGCGCGACCACGGTGAATGTAAAAATGACGCTCACCGCTCCCGGTTGTGGTATGGGACCGACCATCGCCGCCGACGCGCGCAGCCGGATCCTCACTGTGC
>JBAXCT010000355.1:0-2196 GCA_037141375.1 Chthoniobacterales bacterium
CCAGCAGTTGCTTGTCATGGGATTCTTCAACACGGTCCTCGATCGTCTCCCCGATGAAAAACTTCGGGGCCAGATCGAGTTGATGGTGGAAAAAACCTTGTCCACCGCCTTGCGCGGTTGATCAGCTATCCCGTGCGGCTCCGATCTTACGGAGTCGCTGTGGCGTCGGGCAGGGCGATCTTTTCTCCGAGCATTTTCTCGAAAAGTTCGTTCAACGCGGAGGCTGGAAGTCGCAGCGGTTTCTGCTCCGGCGCGGGCTGCCAGGCCTCGTTCGGCAACTGCGGCGCGAAGGTCAGTTTTTCCACGCCGACTTGGAGCGTGTAGTCCTCTCCGCTCACGACGACACGCCGCGGGTGGTTTTCCGCGTCGAGCCAAGCACGGGCGGTGAAGGGTTCGGCCTTGATCGCTTTGCGTAGTTCGGGGATCAGCCCGAATTCAATGACGCGGTGCGGCGTCCCACCGATGTCTTCTTTGCCGAGGTCTTTGACGTCGAAGACCGCTGGTAAAAAGACGAGTAACTGCGGGTTGAGGGCCAGCGGGATGAGAGGGGTGGAGGATTTGTCGGGCTCGGTGTCCTCGACATCGATGCCTGCGGCCAAGGCCAGCGCGCGCAGCGGTGCCTCGGGCAAGGCCCAGAGTTCTTTTCCGGCCCGGCAGGCGGTGAGCATCTGTCCGTTGTAGGCCAGATCGGCCCGCAGATGATCCGGCGATTGCAGGGCAAGCCGCAGGCGCATGCCCTCGGCGGCGGCGAGTTTTCCCGAGGCGCTTTCCACCACGCACTCCGCGACGAAGGCGCGGGGCTGTTCCTCCGTCCCGCCGAAAACCGCGGAGGCGAAAGGGGCCAGGGCTTGGGCGAAGGTGTCGTAGACGGATTCGCCAGCGCCCCGGGCCGTGGCAGCTGTGACGAAAACTAAGGCCGCGATCTTGCACGCGACGCGCCATGTCCTAATATAGTAAAGCAAGCCTATGGCATATTTCTTCCTGCCCCAATTTATCGCGGGGGACGCGCTGCTCTTTGCTTTCCAGGAATCCACCGTGGCCGGGCATGCCGTGGTGTTGGTGTTGTTTCTCGCCTCGATTTTCAGTTGGTCGGTCATCATCACGAAGTTCCGCATGATCCGCTTCGCCCGCAAGCAAACCCAGCGTTTTTTCGCGGTTTTTCGCAAGGACCGCCAGCCTCTGAGGCTCTACGAGAGCGGCCTTGGCTTCGACGGCGCCCCCGCCTACGCCGTCTACCATGCGGGGTGTCAGGAACTCGCCCTGCAGATGCTGGGCTCCTTCGAGGTGGACGAGACATTCGCGGCGCGGGTGGAGGTGGCGGATAAAATCACTCCCGCGCAAATGCGTGCGGTCAGCGTGGCGATGGAGCGCGCGGTCGGCGAGGCGGGACTGCGCATGGAATCACAAATGATCATTCTGGCCACCGCGGTGAGCGGTTCCCCGTTTCTCGGGTTGCTCGGCACGGTTTGGGGTGTGATGGATGCCTTTGCCGGGATCGCGGTCGCGGGTACGCCGAACCTGGCAGCCATGGCCCCCGGCGTGGCGGGTGCGCTCGTCACCACCGTCATCGGTCTGCTCGTCGCCATCCCCGCAATGTTCGGCTACAATTTTCTCATCACCAGCCTGCGTTCGCTCATCGTGCAGACCGACAACTTCGCCGCCGAGCTGTCCTCCGAGTTCGAACACCGGTTCGTCGATTACGACCGCCGCGGTTGACCTGCCATGCGCCGCTACTCCGACAAGCAGCCGCTCTCGACACTTTCCGAGATCAACGTCACGCCTTTGCTCGATCTCGCTTTTGTCCTGCTCATCATTTTCATGATCACCACGCCCTTGCTGGAGAACAGCATGGACCTGGTCGTGCCATCGAGCGCGGCGGCCAACCACGCGGTCGATACGTCGAAAGTGCAGACCGTCTCCATCGACAAGAACGACGTGATGAAGCTCAACATGAAGCCAATTTCTGCGGCGGAGTTGGAGCAGCAGCTCAACGCCATGCGCCAAAAGGATCCGCAGGTCGCCGTGGTGGTGCGTCCGCACAAGGATCTTGCCGTGCAGAAGTTCATCTCGGTGATGGACGTGATCCAGAAGGCCGGCGTGACCAAGGTCGGGGTGATGACCCGTCCCGAGGAAAATTGATCGCATGCGCGCACCGCGTTTCCGGCGAACGGTCATCGCCGTGGCCTTGCTGCATGC